>JAHJTF010000019.1 GCA_018830045.1 Patescibacteria group bacterium
CAACAAGATTGGTTGTTGGTTAAATTACCAAGCTTTATTCAAACTCTTCTTAATCAGACAAGTATTGAGCAAGAACTAAAAGCTGAAATTAGCAGCTGGATCTCAGCCAACCTTACGCTTGAAAATAAAGAAAGTGGTCGGTATGGAATTAATGCTGATCAATTTAGAAAACTAAATAGTTTTTTAGCGCAACAATTATTTGCGCAGTATATCACTCAATTTTTAGAATGGATGGGAACAGCTCCGTCTACAGACGAGCTAAAAAAATCTGAGCCGGTTGGACCCGACATCCCTCCAGATGCGGCGCTTGTGCCCCCCGCTGGAGCGTTTGTGCCCCCCGCTGGAGCGCAAGCAACCGCACCAACAGCAGACAGAGGGGAAGTAGTAGATCGAAATAAATTTATCCGCGACACCACTACTGGTTTCTTGGGACTATATTTTGAGACAGAGGGGGAGGCTTTTAGAGAGATTGTTTTTGATTTTATTGCGCAAAATACACCAGAGCAGCTCACTACAGCTGATTTGCTCAAGCTGCGGCTTAAGCTATTTAACGAGCTCCAACTTAATAAAAAACTCTATGATTTTACACAAAATTATTACCAGCAAAAATTAACCCAGTTAGGGCTAGATGACGCGCTGGCTCTGTCTAATTTTTATAACACTCTTGATTCTATTTTAGTTCTAATAGAAGACCCCCAGGAGTATTTATCCTCGCTTTCAGAAGAACAGATTATTGAATATTTTGGGTTAGAAGGAAAGCGCATAGATATTAAACAGCTTCGAACCTTGCTCCTGGGACTAGTTTTTATTCGCCGCGCTCATTACTTTATTAATCGATCTACTTCTATTAAACCCTGGTATGGGAAAAATCAAGGCAAACAAAAATTAGAACAAACCCCTCAATGCCTCGGCCAACTCAGAAGTTTTGTTAAAGCCACGGGTGAAGAGGGGGTAATGGCTTTAAATCTAGATGAAGAGGGCATTGATAGCTTGACCATTGATGAGCGACGCAAAGAATTAATCAGACAACTTTATCGAGATCTGTGGCTGAACACGATTGCTGGCAAATCCACAGAAGAGCTCATGGAAATCTATGTTTTTTATGGAATCAACATTGTTGAAGTTGATTTTAGTGCTCTCCCAGTTCCACAGGACTTTATGTATTCTGATATGGCTCAGCATGCCAATCTGGAAAATCCAACTCCCGCTCAGGCTGGAAAAGCGAGCGCTGCCAAGAAATTATTCTCACAACTGGCTGGCAAAGGTAAACAAAAATTAGGTAAATTAGCTTTATCCGCAGTTCAACCAGAGCTTGCGCCCATCCTAAAGACTTTAGAAGAACTACCGGTTATCGGCGGTGCTGTTGCTGATCTAGAAGAAAAGGTGGGCGATTTACTCCTAAAAGCGGCTGGTGTGCTTGGCGCCGGGCTAGTCGTCCTCATTGGTCTTCTCGCTCGTAGTGTCGGCGCTTTAATTGGGGGTATAGCAGGGGGTATTCTTGGCGGTGTGTTGGGCACTGTTTTAGGACTTGGCCCCTGGGGAACCGCCGCTGGAGCGGTTATTGGTGCAGGGATTGGTTCAGGAATTGGCCATTCCATTGGTGCTAAAGGAGGGATTGGGGGATGGTTTAATAGTTTGGGAGGATCGGGAGCTCAAGCCGGAGGTGGGGCTGGAGCCGGTGGAGTCGGCGCGGGAGCGGGACTTGGTGCTGGAGGTGGGGTTGGCCCCGCGATGCATTCCGCCCTAGTCCCCGCCACCATTGGCGGCACTATGGTAGGAACAGTACTAATAATAACCACCGCTGGTGGCTCAATGCTTCATCCCATTACCAACTTCACTTACTACACCACTGATCCAGGCACTGGCAAAGCTTCGCCTTATGTCCAAATTGTTAAAGATGCCAGCCCCAAAGAACTCCCACAACCAGGAAAAGTTACTTATAGTATCAGCATTGCGGCTAGAGGTGATTACAACCTCACCGTTACTGATGCGACTGATAAGTTAGAAATTAGATATAACACTAAAAAATACCCCGGTGGTGTTCCTAACCCAAGCAACACCCCCAAAACTATTGATGATTTTCCAGAATTAAGCGTTGGAACCACTGTTAACGCCGGAGAGGTTCTTTCTTTCACTTATACCACTAACTACACCAGTGAGTTTCAACACGCCAACATTATTAACTACTTTACTCTTTCTTTTGACTACTCTAACGGCACTGAGTCTGGCAGTGCCCAGGCCATGTCATTGACCTCGGTTAAATTTGGCGAAGCACCAAGTTTTGATGGATGCTGGCCAGTAGCTGGAGCAATTACTCAGCTGCCATTTGGAGGCTATTCTCACATCAGCACTGCTCCTGGGCTTGGAGCAGACGCGGTAGATATTGCTGTTGCTGTTGGTGTACCCGTTTATACCTCGTTTGGCGGTAGTGTTATCCAAACCGGAAGCCGAGGTAATTACGGTACAGTAGTGGTCATTACTGGAGACGCTGGTTCTTTTATCTATGCTCATTTAAGCGCAACCGCAGTTGGTGTGGGCAACACAGTCTCTGCTGGAGACGTAATTGGATTATCAGGCAATACTGGCGCCAGTAGCGGGCCGCATCTACACTATGAGCGAGCTAATAATAACGGAGTATTTTATGCCACTCCGCTTGGATCTAGTTCTACTCTATTACAACTTCATGAGGCGGCTGGTTTGAAAGTGGGTGATAAAGTTACTAGAGACAAATGTGGGAGTAAATAAATAAAATGAATCAACGACAACCAACCCCGCCCAAATGGATAATCTACACTTTTATTGGCATAGCTATCGCCCTAATTGTCTCAGCAGTATTAAATGTTTTAACACCTAAGGAAAAAATAAATCAGACTCCGCTAACTACTACCAACTACGATCAAACTACCAGTAAATTTTCCAATCTTTCCTACACCGGATCAGCAATTGAAGTGCCGGCCAACCTCGATATCGCTCAAGCAACAATTATCAACTATGAAAAAAAGTTGAGGGCTGATCTGATTAAACAATTCAGTCTAAAGCAAATTCAGAGTTTTGATGTCTGGACTAGTGAGGACTGGGCCTTAACCATAGAAGCCAACAGCGGCCGCTTTATCCTCAGCAATCAGGAAACTATTCAAGTTTCTGGCGGAACCATTGCGCTTAGTCACGCTACTGCCATCTCGCAAAAATTTTTAGACGAATATCTTCCTCAATATCAAGTAACTCCCTTAGCAAAACAAGTAGAATACTTTGAGGGTCAATATGGGGACCCAGCCAAAACCACTGCTAACAAAGCTCAAATTATAAAAGTGGCTTTTGGATATGAAATTAATAACTACCCGGTATTCTATAAAAACAATGTAGATAATTTCATTGAAGTCTATGTTGATGTTAATGAAAAAATCCGCAAGGTGTCTTTTTCTACTGTTGATATTTCATTAAAAAATGTCGGTGCGAAACCCGCCCTCTCTCCTCAAACGGCCCTGCAATTAGCAAATCAAACCAATCAGGCGGCCATTATTAATACCGGCTATCAAACACCGGTAAAACTAGATTTGAGTAATATTAAAAGCGGTGAGTTTAGTTCAGTTTCTATTGAGTATCGGGTTGATCCAGAACAAAACCTGGTCTATCCTTTCTATCGTTTTATTGGATCTATAACAGACACCAAAGACCAATCTTTTCCAGCTGAGTTAATTACCCCAGCCATAGAAATTGTTTCCATTAAATAACGCCTCCGCCCCTCCCCCAACACCTCCGCCCCCACTTACGCCTCCGCCCCTCCCCCCTTGATCACAAACCTGTTACCATATTTCCAATGAGAGAACATCCTATCCCGCAGGATATAGTTGGCTATCGTTTTCATATTATCGGCAGTATGACGCTGAAACAGTTTGCTGAGTTAACTGTGGGGGCAATATTGGGCCTGATCATTTACATGACTAACCTACCGGCCCTTATTAAGTGGTTTTTGATTTTTATAGCAGGCGCCATGGGCGCGGCCGCAGCTTTTTTGCCCATAGAAGAAAGACCGTTAGATCACTGGATTAGTGTGTTTTTAAAAACACTTTATCAGCCAACTAAATTTTTTTGGAGAAGATCTCCTAAAATTCCCGATTTATTTCTTTTTAAAGCTGGACAAGGGGTTTTAGAAGCCAAGGATGAAATCGATTTAACCCCAGCCAGACGACAGCGAATTAAGGATTATCTTGCCTCTGTTGGAACCAGCGAACACAATCTTGACCAATATGACCAGGATCTTCAAACACGACTAAACAGCATTTTACAGTCTTTTGACAAAGTTACTCCAGAGGAGGTTGATATCACCCGACAACCCACTAAGCCCAATCTTAAGGTCAGAACCAGGAGTTTAATCAGCCCTCTCTTTGAAAAAACGGTCGTTGTTTATGATCAAACTAAAAAGTTAAAAAAGAAAACCGTAATGTCAACCACTCAGGTGGCCAAAGCCGTGAACATACCAGAGGCCGAAGCTTTAGAAATCAAAGCCCAACAAGCCTCTAAAGAAGAAAACAGCAACTCAGCCACTAGACAACAGGCGGTTTATGTAGAAAGCACTCAAATAAACAAGGCGGGAGCGGCAAACGAGCAGGCGGCAACCTTTAACGCCTCTCTTCCCTTCCCCTCTAAACCCACTGCGCCCAATAAGTTGGTGGGGATGATTTTAACAAAAAATAATGAGCTTATCCCCGAAGCAATTGTAGAAATTAAAGATGAACAAAACACAGTAGTGAGGGCGGTAAAAACTAATGCCTTGGGTCAATTTTACATTAGCACACCACTGAAAAGTGGCAATTATAGCATTTTTGTAGATCATGCTCGCTATCAGTTTCATCCTCAAGAAATTATTTTAGAAGACGAAATAGTAGAACCCATTGAAATTAGGAGCTTGGGCTAAAAAATCTGTTAAGATAGTATAGAGTCATATTTATGCCAGATCAAGACACCGTCTCCTCCACTAGCCAAAATTTTTTAGATATTTACGATGTCATTGATGATGTTCTTATCTTAAAAAACGGCTCATGTTCAATGATTTTAACTGTTAATGCCATGAACTTTGGGCTATTAGCTGAGCAGGAGCAAGATGCGGTTATTTATGCTTATGCTGGATTATTAAACTCACTAAATTTTCCAATTCAGATTGTAATTCAATCTCAAACTAAAGACGCTTCGGCTTACCTAAGCCTCTTAAAAGAGCGGGGGGAAGAAACAACAGAGCCAATTAAAAAATCCTGGATTAGTCGCTACAGTCAATTTGTTAGTGATTTAATTCAAGAACGCAATGTTTTAGATAAAAAATTTTTTGTTGTTATCCCAGCCAGTTCTTTAGAAATGGGTCTCACCACGGTTCAAAATATTGTTTCTGGATTTAAAGAACAAAGCATTGAGGGCGTTGAAAAAAGTGTTATCTTAGAAAAGGCCAAAACCTTATTAGAGCCAAAACTAGACCATATTATTTCCCAATTTAATCGCATTGGTTTATCTGCTCGCCAGTTAACCACCCAAGAAATCATTCGCTTGTTCTATACTAATTACAACCCCGAAGCAACCGAGGGACAACAAATAACAAATAGTGCGAGCTACACTACGGCTTTAGTGCAGGCTCAAGTCAGAGGAGATTTTATGGCCAACCAACCCCCACAGAATCAAGTGGATCCAACTCAACCGATTGCCCCGACAACATCGGCTCCAGTTACTCCGGCTGTTTTGGTTGATCCAACCGCCCCAATCACTCCAGTTGCTCCGCTTGACTCAACCGCCCCAATCACTCCAGTTGCTCCGCCTGTTGAAGAGATAAATCTTGTTGAATCACCCATTATTCAACCACCGAGTGTGACCTCGCCGGCCGCAATCCCACTGACTATGGCCCCACCGTCTACCCCCGCAACAATGGAAATTACTCAGCCCGAATCAAAAACAACCAGCCGGGTTTTCGCCCCAACATCGGCCCAACCAATGACGCCGTTGGCCCAACCGCTGACACCGCCGGCCCAGCCGTCGGCCCAACCATTAGCGCCGCTCACAGACAAAGATCCCGCCGACCAAGTTGAAAAAACGATCCAAGCTAATATTAATAACGCCCTCGAGGAAATATCATAGAAACCAAAAACCTAAATGTCGCCGTTTAATCTGCCCCTACCGTTTTTAAAGAAAAAGGACGAGCAAGCGCTAAGCCAAGAAGATAAAAATTTAGAAAAAATAAAAGAGTTTAGTCGCGGCCTTGTTACTATCCAAGACATCATCGCTCCTGAGGCGATTGAGTTGGATTTCACTTACCAAAAAATCAACTCAACTTATGCCCGGACACTATTCGTGGCGGGTTATCCTCGATCCGTTCCGGCCAACTGGTTATCTCCACTAATTAACTTCCCTCACCAGATAAACACCTCAATGTTTATTTTTCCAGTAGATTCAAAAGAAATTTTAGATAATCTTAAACGCAAAATAACCGAGATGGAAGCAGAGATCCAATCAGATTTAAGATCGGGTAAGATCAGCAATATTAACACCGAGGTGAAACTTGAAGATGCCCGCGTAATTCGGGAACAATTAGCCAAAGGAGCAGAGAGATTTTTCCAATTTGGTTTATACGTCACTATTAAGGCCGATTCTTTGGAACAACTTAATAAAGTTACTTCTGCTGTCCAATCAACTCTTGGTTCGTTATTAATTGTCTCTAAAAAAGCCACTCTACAAATGGGAGAAGGATTTAAAACCACCCTTCCCATGGGGGTTGATAAGCTGGGAGTAACACGCAACATGGATACTACTTCCTTGGCAACCACCTTTCCTTTTACCTCAAGCGAGCTAACTATGGAAACTGGAATTGTCTACGGCATTAATGAGCACAACGAATCATTGGTAATTTTTGACCGTTTTCAGATGGAAAACGCCAACATGGTGATTTTTGCAAAGTCCGGCGCCGGCAAGTCCTATACGGTTAAACTCGAGATATTGCGCCAGCTGATGTTTGGGGTAGAAGTAATCGTTCTTGATCCAGAACACGAATATGAAGAGCTGTCTAGTTCAGTAGGCGGTGAGTACATTAACTTTACTTTTGGCAGCGAGGCTAAAATTAATCCTTTTGATCTCTCCGCGATTTATGAAGAGGGTGAAAACGAACTAGGTCAAAAAATCATCTCTCTTCATGGTTTGCTTAAGGTCATGCTGGGCGAGATGACTGCTCAGCAAGAGGCTCTTTTAGATAGGGCTTTGGTGGCGGCTTATAAAGCCAAAGGCATTACGCCTGACCCAGCCACCCAAACCAATCAACCGCCGCTAATGGAAGATCTCTATAAAGCCTTGATTGGTTTTGAAAATGACGAAGCCAGTGACCTATCGATGCGGTTGGAAAAATTTATCACCGGCTCATTTAGGGGCATTTTTGACCATGCTTCCAACATTGACATCACTAATCAATTAACTGTTTTTTCTGTCAAAGAAATGGGGGAAGAACTGCGTCCAATCGCGATGTATATCATCCTTGATTTTATCTGGACAAGAATCAAAAAGAATTTAAAAAAGAGAATCTTAGTGATTGATGAAGCCTGGTATTTTATGAAACATCAAGATTCTGCTAGTTTTATTCACGCCATGGCTAAAAGAGCCAGAAAATACTATCTGGGCATTACCACCATCACTCAAGACGTGGAGGATTTTTTACAAAACGAGTATGGCAAAGCCATTGTCAGCAACTCTTCGATTCAATTTTTAATGAAACAATCAACTGCCTCCATCCCTGATCTAGCCCAAGTCTTTTATTTATCTGAAGGAGAACAACAGCTCTTAATGGCCGCAGATGTGGGCGAAGGAATTTTCTTTGCTGGACAAAACCACGTAGCTCTTAGAGTTGTGGCTAGCCAAGACGAGCACATAGTCGTCACCACCAATCCCGAAGAGTTGCTGGCAAAAAGAGAGCAAAAATCAGGCGAGGTTTTTGCAGCTCCTCTTTTCCCAAGAGAAAAACCATTCATAAGAAAAACTTCAGTAGTTGAAAAAAACAGCAACCCTCCTCAAGAAACTGCCCAAGACTATTATCCGGAGAAAAAAACTGAGCCTGTCATAGAAGCAAAAACAGAGGTTAAAACAGAGGTAAAATCAACTCCGCAGAAAAAGAATCGGTTTGTTCGTTACACCATAGACCAATATGCTCCTCCAGAGGTTTTTAAAGACGAAAGCTGATGGCTCAGTCCTTTTTTGCTCTTGCCAATTGTGGAAAACCCTGTGTATAAATACAGTACTTCCCGCTCTGCCCATAGTGATAAATATTAGAAAGAAACAGACATGTCGTCTTTAGAGTGGTCAAATAATAAAGTTAAAGAAGCTTGGCAAACCGCCTGCGCTCAACTAGAACTAGAACTTTCTCATGGCGTTTACTATACCTGGATTCTCCCCAATCCCCTAACTGATGTTGTTGTCTGCGAAGGCAGGGTGGTCGCCACCATTAATAGTCCAAGCGGTTTCCACTCTACCAATCTAAGAAGCAAGTTGGGAGTCCATCTACAGCGAGTCTTAAGCAGCGTAATTGGCAAGCCTGTTGAGATAAATTATCAGATTGGTAGTCCATCAGCTAGAAAACAAAAACAGTCGCAATCGGCCGACAGCAGTAGTAGTAGCAGTAGCAACAGCAACAATAACAACAATAAGTCAATGCCGACAGTCTCATCCGCGCGCAATCATACTCAGTCACCCCGAGCGAATGATCTTTTCTCACAAGCCAGCATCGAGTCTGTTGAAAAAAATCAGGTAATAACACGAGCCAAAAACATTGGTTTGCGTCATGACTACACTTTTGAAACCTTTGCCGTCTCTTCTAGTAACGAGATGGCCCATGCCGCAGCCACCGCCGTATCTAAAAACCCGGGCGAAACCTACAACCCGCTCTTTCTTTATGGAGGAGTTGGTGTGGGTAAAACTCATTTAATGCATGCCATCGGCCATAATATTCTTCTGCATCAACCTACGGCTAAGGTCATCTATTCCACGGGTGAAGAGTTTACTAATCAAATCGTGAATGCCATTCGAACCAAAAGTACAATTAATTTTAAAGAACGCTATCGCACCGCCGATATTCTTTTACTTGATGACGTGCAGTTTATTGCTGGAAAAAACAGCGTTCAAGAAGAATTTTTTCACACCTTTAATGCTCTGACTAAAAATAACAAACAAATTGTCTTGACTTCAGACCGCCCCCCTCATGAAATCTTACTGCTTGAGAACCGATTGCGCTCAAGACTCGAAGCCGGGCTAATGATTGATATTCAGCAACCTTCTTTTGAGCTTAGGACAGCCATTCTCTTAATCAAGTCCAAGGCCGCCAACATCCCGATTGAGATTGAAATGGCTAAAATGATTGCCGCCAGAGTAGATAGCGCCAGAAAAATCGGTGGGATTCTCAATAGCCTGAAGTCAGCTATCGAGCTCAAGGGTCAAGAACTGACTATGGAGTTGATTGAACAGACTTTAATGACGGAAGCAGATCAAAAACGGCCTAAAATTAAAACCAATATTCAGGGTGTTATCAAAACCGTTTCTGATCATTATCACCTCAAACAACAAGCTGTTAAGGGCAAAAGCCGAAAGAAAAAATTGACTATGGCCAGACACGTAGCTATGTATATCTGCAAAGAAGACCTCAGGGAGCCCTATGCCGAAATTGGCCGTTGGTTTTCAGGCAGAGATCACTCCACTGTTCTTCACGCCTATCATAAAATTCAAGAAATTATCAATGAAGATGATTCTTTAGCCCAAGAAGTGTCTGCTATTAGAATGTCTTTAAGCGGTATGTGAGGATTTTTTATTTAGATATGATAAAGATATTAACAATTGTGGAAAACCCTGTGTATAAATCAGTTGGAAAGATGTTAATTAACTTGGACAATTTTGTGAATAAGTCGCTAGCTCTTAGTTGTCCTCTTTTTATTCGCACTTTTTCCGCAGTGTTTTTGAACAATAACGATCGGTTTTATTCACACCTATTTTTAAGACCGATGCTTGATAAAGAAGGTGGGTGTTTTACTAGTTGTCAACGCTTCCTATTACTACTAATACTATATTAGATATAATAAGACTCATGAAACTAGAACTCTTACAGGAAAATTTAACAGCTGCGTTAAATCAACTCCACCGAATTATTCCCAATAAGCCGCAGTTGTCTATTCTCTCTTCAATTTTATTAGAAGCAAAAAATAACTCAATCTCGCTCTCAGCCACTGACTTGTATGTAGGAATAAAAACTAAAGTTGCTGGAAAAGTCATTAAGCCAGCTAGTATAGCTATCCCAGGAAGAATTTTTCACAATAGTATTGCCACTCTTGATCCCGGGAAACTCGAACTATCTCTAAAAGGAGATACATTAACTATTACTTCAGCTAATAACACTATAACAATTGCTTGTTTAGCCGCAGATGAATTTCCAGAGTTTCCTCAACTAGATGGGAAAGCTATCTCTTTAGAAGCTGATAGTTTGGAAAGAATCCAGAACATGGTAGGTTTCAGTGCCTCTGTTGATCCAACCAGACCAGTTTTAACGGCCCTACTACTACAGTTTGATCAAGAAGGGTTGTTGGTTGTAGGAACAGATGGTTTTAGGCTCGCAACCCTAAAGCTCTCTGCTTTGAAAAATAAAGAAGGTGAGCAGACGCAGATACTAATTCCCGCTAAGGCGATGAACGAAGCAGCTAGAATTGCCGTAGTTCAAGACACAGTAAAAATAGGGCTTAGAATTGCTGAGGAATTAAAGCAAGCCGAAATAGAAATTGACAACACCAGACTTTATGTGCGCTTAATTGACGGAGAATACCCGCCCTTTAATAAAATTATCCCCGCCCAATTTACTACAGAAATTGAGCTAGACGGGAAAGAATTTGAAAGCCAGCTCAAGCGCGCGCAAGTTTTTGCCCGTGAATCTTCTAATATTATTCGTCTACAAATAAGGGATGGAGAAATGAGAATCATTTCAGCCTCCCCTGCCTTTGGGAGGCAGGAGGGAGTAATGGGAGTGGAAGTGATACGGGGAAAAGATGGTGAGATAGCTTTCAACTCTCGCTACTTACTTGATTTTATCTCTGCACATAAACCAGAAAAAATTAGTTTTTATATGAATGAAAGCCTGAGTCCAGCCATGTTCAGGCCCACCCAACAGCAAGACTATAAATACATAGTGATGCCTTTTAGAGTTAATGAGTAGTATGGTATAATTTACCACCTATGCCCAAGAGAACTAGACAGCCAAAAAAGAAAAAAAGAGTCCGCAAACACGGTTTCTTAATTAGAATGAGTACTGCCTCGGGACGAAAAACCATCAAACAGCGCAGGGTTAAGAAAAGGACAAGACTAGCTGTTTAGGCTCATTTTTTCTACAATATTTTTAATGATTCCAACTAAACATCGACTAAATTTAAGGCACCACCCGGAGTTTTTTAATTATGCCAAGCGGCACTATAATATTTTTTTTGTAGTTTTCTATCAGTGTTTTAGCCAAGACAGAGAAAGCAAGTTGGCGGTAATAGTGCCTAAAAAAAATATTAATAAAAGAGTGTGGCGAAATAAAATTAAACGGCAAGTTTATCACTTGGCTTTGCCCTTGTTGCAAAAAACCCCAGGGCTAGCCATGGCTGTCGTGATAAAACAGGAATTTTTAAAGCTGTCTCCTGGGGAATTAGGTATTCAGCTCAATAAAACTTTTACTAATTTGATAAAAAAATGACGTAAAATGGTTAAAATTCTCTATCTACTCTACCGCTCTTTAACCAATTTTAAACACACTCTACTAGTTGCAGTTTTTGGCTATACCTCCTATTGTCATCACTCGCCCACTTGTAGCGAATATATGCTTCACCGCATTGTGAAAGATGGTACAATCAGAGGACTTGGGAAAGGATTTAAGCGTTTATTAACTTGTTGGTAATGTCCTATGGCGAACCTAACTAATATTTTTTTTGAGTTCTTACTATTTCTATACAAGACGACTGGCAATCTTGGAGCCGCGATTATTGTTTTAACCTTGATTATCAGGGCTGTTCTGATTCCAATCACCCTTCCCTCTTTAAAAGCCACTAGTAAAATGGCCAAGCTCCAGCCAGAGTTAAGCAAACTTAAAAAGAAACACGACGGAGATAAAAAAGCCCTACAAAAAGCTCAACTAGAACTTTATAAGAAATACAACGTTAATCCCCTGTCGGGCTGTATACCTCAGTTAGTTCAATTGGCTTTATTAATTTTCTTATACCAGGCACTAATTGGTTTTTTAGGCCAAGACTCGGTTAATGGCACGGCTGTAAATCCTAGTTTTTTATGGCTTGATTTAACTGCCCCGGATCCTAAATATGTGCTCCCGGCTTTGGCGGGAATTACACAACTAGTGTTGTCTTTAATGATTTCTCCGGGGGGAGAAGTGAGAGATGTTGTGCCCAATAAATCCAAGAACAAGAAAATCAAAGCAGAAAATAAACAAGAAGAGGGCATGGCGGGAATGGCCGCTAGCATGCAACAGCAGATGATCTTCATTATGCCAGTCATGACGGTTTTTATCGCTCTTAGTTTTCCTTCTGGGCTGGCTGTTTATTGGATCATGACTACCATATTTAGCATTGGCCAACAGTATGTGCTAAGCGGCTGGGGAGGCTTGAAAAGCTATACTCTAAGAGTTAAAGTTTTTTTGCTAGATTTGGCGCGAAATAAAGACCAATAAATACCAGGAGACATATTATGACAATTAAAGAATATTTGATTAAATTATGTAAACACGTTGGTTTAACTGAAGAGCAGTTTTCAATTGAGCTGGAAGAAACAGATGAGATTACGAGCGCAAAATTGGTTTTACCAGAAGAAGAAAGCGGTTTGTTTATAGGGTATCATGGGGAAACACTACAGGCACTTCAGCGTCTTATTAGAGTTTCGTTTTTTGATCAATTGGAGAAAAAAATTTTTAAGTTAAACGTCAATGATTATCGCGAGCAACAAGAAGAACAGCTTAGAGAAAAAGTTATCAATATTGCCCAAAAAGTGTTGGAAACCGGAGAAGCTTATACCTTTTCTTTTCTTCCAGCCCATGATCGTTTTCTAGTTCATACAATTTTATCTAGTCGTGAAAATTTTAGTGGTTTAATTAGTGAGTCGGCTGGCGAAGGTAGAGATCGATACCTAACTATCCGCTTGAAAACCCAAGATGAACAAGCTAAAAAATAAAAACCCAAAATGAGTAGGCTAAAAATTTACACCGACGGCGGCTCACGGGGGAACCCTGGGCCAGCTGGAATTGGAGTATATGTGGTTAATGAACGGCGGGAGCCTGTTTTTAAGCAGTCTTTATTCATTGGACGAGCTACCAACAACGAAGCAGAGTACAAAGCTTTTTTAGCCTCATTAGAGTGGCTTCAGGGGTATCTAAAAACTACAGCCATCGACGAGGTTAAATGGTTTTTAGATTCAAAACTTGTGGTAGAGCAAGTAAATAAAAATTGGAAAATAAAAGAAGATCGCTTAAAAGAATTTGTTAAGTTAGCCTGGAAGTTACTCTCCTCCCTTGAATGCAAGTATCAAATTTCACACGTGAGGCGAGTAGATAATCAAGAGGCCGATGGATTAGTCAATCAGGCCTTAGATGCAATATAATGGGGGCAATGTCTGCCCTGGTTACTCACACCCTAGATGAAAAACCCAAAGTTTTATTTATTGCTGATTCAACCGAGCTGGTAAAATTATTGGTTAAAAAAATTCAGGATCTCAAAAAAGTTGAAGTAGTTCATCTTTCCTGGAGAGACTTAAGAGAGAGCGAAAAACTAATAGAAAAAGATTGGTATAAAGTCTGTTTACTATTTGAACATCCTTTAGAGAAAAATCTCTTTTTAGAGCCCCCCCTTTCTTTATTAGATAAACCTTTTTTGTTAGATAAAATCGTTTGTATTTTGCCTTTAACCTCGGCAATTGAAACCAGCGATAATTTAGCTGTGGGCTGGAAAAAACAAGTGGAGCTAGAAGTTGAGCTGGCAATCAATTTGAGTAAAAAGATTGACGCATCAAGGTTTATTTTTTATACAGATTTGGTTAAAAAAAACCTAAGCCCCACGGAATATTTTTTAAGCCAATTAGAGCAGAAAATTTTACTTGACCCCGGAATTGAATTAACACTGCAGACAACCCAAGCGTTGGCCGCGAGGCTTGCTGTGGTAATTTTATCACCACAACAAGAAACCAAAATAATCGAAGGAAAACATGGACTAAGCAAGGTTTATGTCCAGAAAATTCGTGAAGTTTGTGATAGGTATCATCAAATTAGGCTCCCAATTAGACAGGCTATGAGTCGCGTCATCAAACACCCGATTCTAGAGCTAGTAATGTGTCCAATGATTGAGACCACCACAGAATCAAGTGATGAAATTTCTAGAGCGATAGCTCGTTTTATTCAGATTTCTGCGACGGAAAATCAAGAGGAAGAAAAAAGAACATTAATTAGACCCTTGCATAAAGCCAAGCTTTATAAAACCTGGAATCAAATTAAGAAAGTTAGTCAAGTAATAGTCTTGACCAGCAATGATTCTGAGTCTGGGCAAAAAACGTCTGTGTCTGGGCAAAAGATGGTGGAAAAAACTTTCAAATCAGAAATAGATGAGTCAAAAACCATCAATACCCTATTTTCTAGCCTCAGACAATACCAGAAACAAGACCATCTCAACCAAATGACAAAAAAAACCCGCCTGGGTTTTCGCAAACTCAAGCATCGGAAATTTTTATTTTTGGGAGGGATGGGAATATCAGTTACGGCTCTGGGACTGCTGGTTTTAATATGTTTTTTTATGATTAATGTCACTAAGATTCAGACGAGGTTTTTGGATTATCTTAATTCCAGATCTCTGCCGATTACGGCCCAAGAAAAAAAAATAGCCCAGTTGAAAAAAAATTCTGCTTCAATTAGCGGTCGGCTGGGCTTTATCAACCAGCTCTTCCCCATTGCCATTTTCAGCCAAGCTCAACAGATATCTGAGGCGACTGGGTTTTTACTTTCATTAACAGAGCAAGCTGCACAATTTCAAAGCACTACCAACCTATTGTATCAAGAAGTGATGGGGCAAGCTGAAAGTAGTAGTTTTTTAACTTTAGAAAAAGCCAACCAGGAGGTCGAGCAAGTATTCAGAACCATTTCCTTATTGCAAGCAGAGTTAAAAAATTATTCAGTTGATAAACTTAATCCAACAGACAGACAATTAGTTGAGCAGTATCAACAATATCTAGCTGATCAAGAAAAATCCTTAAGCCAATACCAACAACTTTCCTCCCTATTTCCTCTTTTATTGGGTCAAGATCAGCGGCAGGTTTATGCCATCGTGTTGCAAAATAACCATGAATTAAGGCCAACAGGAGGCTTTATCCAAGCAGTAGCCTTCTTAACTTTTAATCAAGGAAAACTCATCAATGTTCAGGTTGAGGATGTTTATGGCTTAGATCAAAAACTAAAGGGGATTAAAGAGCCGCCAGCAGATCTAAAACAACTTTTGGGTGAGAAAAGGTGGTTCTTGAGAGATAGTA
The DNA here is from genome assembly GCA_018830045.1 of Patescibacteria group bacterium. GTDB lineage: Bacteria > Patescibacteriota > Microgenomatia > UBA1400 > PJMF01 > JABBGTR01. The sequence continues at coordinate 15,544 of JAHJTF010000019.1, forward strand.
ATTGGAGTCCTGATTTTCCCGAGAGCGCGGAGCAAATTAGGTGGTTTATTGATAAAAGTTTAGGAGTGAGTGTAGATGGGGTTATTGGCATTAATATCAGGGTTTTAGAAGAGATGTTGGGAGTTTTAGAACAGCTTAATATTGAAGAACATAGCGAGGTTTTAACTAAAAAAAATCTGGACGAAAGAATGGAGTTTCATAGCGAAGTACAGCTGATTGATACGGCACAAAATCGAGATTATGCTGAATTAATTTTATTTAAATTAATAGATGCTTTAAAAATTCTTCCCCAAGAAAAGATTGTTCCACTTCTTTCTTCTTTGGTGAAGATGGCAAATCATAAAGAATTATTGGTTGCTGTTTTTGACTCGAATATTCAATCTAGCTTTTATTCTTTGGGGTGGTCGGGGGCATTAATTCAGCCAGAATGTCCAGCTGTTTTTGGGGAAACCAATTGTGTGGTAGACATGATAGCCCAAGTAGAAGCCAACATTGGAGTTAATAAGGCTAATTATTATTTAGAAAGACAGATTGACGACAGCATTCTTCTTTTGCCTGAGCAAGTAATTCATAAGCGAATTATTTCATTTAAGAATAAAGCTCAAACCAATGCCTGGCCTAAGGGGCCTTATAAGGCCTACACTAGATTTTATTTACCGCAAAATGCCCAAGTTAAGAGCATTAAGATTAATGATCATGAGCTTGGTTTGGAACAAATGATCAAAAACCAAGAATTAAATAGACAAGTGGTGGGGGTTTTAACAGAAACGGCTGTCAAGGCTGAAACCAAACTACAACTTGAATATTCTCTCCCCTATCAACAACAAACTCCTTTTACTTATGTCTTTTTTGATCAGAAGCAACCGGGGGCCAGGAATTCTTCTCCACGAGTGTTTTTACAGCATGCGCCTGATTTGTCCCCTACTCTAATTGCTCCTCAGGCAGAGGTTCAGGGAGACGTAATCGTGTTTAATCCTTCCAAAGATACTGGGCACATGTTTGTTGGAGTGACGGTTGAGTAGTTTTAATAATTTTTTAATAAATGAATTGTCGATGTTTTTCACGTGCATCTAGGGGTAAATAATGAAAAATGCTTAGTTTTCACGTGAAAAAAATGATGTTATTTTTTTAAGTTTGTAAACCTGTTATAATGCAAACCTCATCAGAAGCTAATTATATTAATACTATGGTCAAAACTATATTTTCTGTAAATCGTCGCAAAGCAATTGGCAAGGGAATTAAACAACTTCGTCGCGAAATGCTAGTTCCGGGCAATGTTTACGGAGGTAGCGGAGGGTCTTTGCCTCTGCAGTTTCCAGGCAAGACGTTTATTAAGCTTTATGATGAAGCGGGGGAGACGGGGCTGGTTTATTTAAAAATTGAGGGTGAAGAGAAAGAAAAACCAACCTTAATTTCACAGGTACAGCTGGATCCGGTGACAGATCAAGTCTTGCACGTTTCTTTTAAAGAAGTTGACTTAAAAGAGAAAATTGAGGCAGAAGTACCAGTGGAGATGATTGGAGAATTTGATGTTAGAGAAGCTGTTTTGGTACAGGTGAGAAATAGCATCGTAGTTGAAGCTTTACCAGCAGATCTTCCAGAAAAATTTGAAATTAATATAGAAGGATTAACCGAAATTGGTCAATCAATTACTTTAGCTGATTTAAACTTTGATAAATCAAAAGTTAGTTTGGTCGAGGTTGTGAATGATGAAGATTGGGGAAACCCAGTGGTGCTGGTTCAAGAACAACGTCAGGAAGAAGCTGAAGAAGTTATTCCAGAAGAAGCGGAAGTTGCGGTTGAGGGCGAGGGTGAGGGCGAGGCCGAGGGCGAAGGTGGGGGTGAGGGTAAGGGCGGGGGCAAGGGTGAAGACAGGAGTAAGAGCAGGGCAGGAGCAGATAAAAAATCCGCTGAAGATAAGACTCCTGTGGGTGGAAAACCCCCCATGAGTGGGAAAACTCCAGCACCAGCTGGGGCTAAAAATAAAAAAGCTGGGGCTAAAAATTAATTTTCCTTAAATATTTTGTGGTTGGGGTCAAGGCTTTGGGCTTTATTTTTATATTCTTGTGTCTGTTGATCGTTTTCAAGGCCTTGATCTATTTTTGATAAATTTAACAAAATGTCTCGATGTGTGGGTTGTTTTTTCAACCAGCCTTCTAGATAGGCTTTTTGTGTAATGAGATTAATTTTGGGGTTTAGTGGCAGTTCACGGGTGATGGCAGAGAGACTGACTAAGAGATTAATGGTGACAAAAATAAAAAAAAGAGCTGAAATTAAAATGGCGCGGTAGGGGAGGAGTTTGGCAGAAAAAAGAAGAAAAAGCGAGGGAGTGGTGCTAAGAATGAGGTGAGTGAGGAAAATGGGGAGAAGGAGATAGCGCAGAAGACGGGGGCAGTGAAGGTGGGGGTAGCGAAGGAGGTGGCTCATTAAATTAAGTTTATCATGGGCAGGAGAATAAAAAATGGTCATCGCACAACAACCTTTAGCATGTAACATTTTTGTCACGTGGCGTTTCTGTCATTGACATAGTTTATAGTTAACACTAAACTATAAACTATGAAGACAAATACAGATCAAAAAATTATTGAAATTATTCAACAGGATGGGCAAGTAAGGCCAAATGACCTGGTAAAAAAACTTAATATTAGTCAGGTAGCAGTTCATAAGCAACTTAATAAACTTTTAAATCAAAGAAAAATTGTCAGACAAGGTAATCCGCCGTTGGTTTTTTATAGTTTATTTGATAAAAAAAAAGATGTAAGTTTTGATTTAAATCTGGCCGCGACCGAGCTAGATGTAAATCAAGACGCGTAAACAATTTTTGGCAAAACTAAACTTGGTCAACAAGTTCTTTATGCCAAACAATCACAATACCAACCGCTGATCGCAGCGGTGGTAAATCAAGTAAAATTCTCACTTGAGGATCTAATTTTGCGCAAAAATATTCAGGCCCTAGCTTTTATTCCTCACTCAATACCCAGAAAAATACCATTTTTAAAAGTATTTGAAAGCAAACTATCTCTGGCTATTCCTAGAATAGAATTGGTTAAGGCTTATAGCGGAGATTTGCCAGTGGCGCAAAAAAGCCTGTCTAAACTTAGTGAAGGGATTCGAGGTGATACAAGAGATCTAGTTGGGCGACTGAGATCACAAAGGTTGTTGGGGGCTGGGCTACTGAGGCCACGCAGAGAGGGCAATTAATTGAGAATCAGAGGCGGTTAGAAGTTGAGGCAGGGATTGGGGTAGGGGTTGAGACAGGGGTTGATCTCCAACAACAATTAATTTTTCCCTTTGTAGTGTTTGCCAGATCGTTTCTGTGATAAAAGGCATAAAGGGGTGGAAAAGCTTGAGGAAAGTAGATAGGCCCTGGACTAGGGCTGGTTGAGAAATTTTACCTGTTTTAGATTTTTCAATACATTCATCACAGAACCAGTGCCAAAATTCATTATAAAGAGTTTCGGCGGCAAGGCCGATCTTGAAGTCATTGAGTTGTTGAGTGATTTCTTGGGTAATGGATTCTAGTTTTTCTAGATATTTTTTGTCTTGGGTTTCTTTGCCGCTTTTTGTGCTATTTGATACTTCCGCGCCATTTAAGAGAATAAACCTTGCCGCATTCCAGAGTTTATTGGTTAGATTGCGAGCGGCTATAAAATCACCCTCACCCACAGATTTATCTAAACCAGCGCTGGAGCGAATGACTAAAGCCATGCGGAGGGCATCGGCGCCGTATTGATCAATCACCTCTAGTGGGTCAATGGTATTATTCTTGCTTTTGCTCATCTTTTGACCTTTGGTGTCACGAATTAAACCATGGAGGTAAACATCGCGGAAAGGCACATCGTTGGTTTTATAAAGGCCCATCATGAGCATTCTCATCACCCAGAAGGGGAGAATGTCATAGCCAGTCTCCATCACACTAGTGGGGTAGAAACGATCAAAATCATTGAGCTGATTAGTCATGAGTGTGGTGTAGGGCCATTGGGCTGAGCTAAACCAAGTATCGAAAGTGTCGGTTTCTTGGAGATAGTTTTCTCCGGGGGAGGCGGGAGAGATGATGTATTGGGCTTGGATTGGGGCGCGCAGTTCTTGTAAGCCGCCAGCGATGTCTTTTAATGCATATTTGCCTTCATAGCGGTCTAAAAATTCATTGAGCGCGCCCTCAATTCGTTTATTATTTTTATCCAGAAAGACGACATGAATATCTGGGTGGTCGGTGGAGTACCAAACTGGCATCCTAATGCCCCAAACGATTTGGCGGCTGATATTCCAGTCTTTAAGATTTTTTAGCCAGTGATGCAAGATTTTGTCATGCCCTGCACCGTGGATTTTGACCTTGCCCTCATCCAGAGCCTGAAGAGCTTTTTGAGTTAGGGATTTTACTTTAATAAAGAACTGGGGGAGAGGCAGGGGCTCAATTATGGTGTCACAGCGGTAGCAGGTGCTGATACTGTGTTGGTAGTTTTCATCGACTTTAACCAATAAACCTTTTTTTTGAAGATCTTTAACTACTTCTTGACGAGCTTTTTGGAGATACATGCCCTCATAGGGGCCGGCTAGGGCCGTCATGTGGCCACGATAATCTATGACTTGCTTGAGGCCAGGGATTTCATCTTTTGGGTTGAGTATTTCATCTTGATGGCGTTGCCAGACTTCGAAATCATTAAAATCATGAGCGGGGGTAATTTTAACTACGCCTGTGCCAAACTTTGGATCAACATATTCGTCAGCAATAACTTTAAGTTTGAAGTTACCCATTAAATCCTCAACTTCAATTTCTTGGCCAACATATTTTTGGTATCGCTTATCATCGGGGTGAACGGCCACAGCAGTATCGCCAAACTTGGTTTCGGGGCGAGTTGTGGCTAGGGTCAGGGGCCCATATTTGATGTAGTAAAGCGGAGCTTTTTTTTCTACATGATCAATCTCGAGCTCACTAAATCCAGTTCCACAATGAGTACAATAATTAACCAGCTTCATGTCTCGATAAACTAGGTTTTTTTCTGCTAATTCTTGAAAAGTTTGAACCACAATTTTAACTATGTCTTCATCGAGCATAAATTTAAAGCGCGACCAGTCTAAGCTAAAGCCGAGTTTTTTAAGTTGGTCAACTGCCACATCGGAGTTTTTTTGAACATAGTCCCAGATCATTTGATAAAGGGTTTGGCGGTCAAAATCAAACCGACTTTTGTTTTCTTTTTGTAGTTTTTTTTCAAACACAAACTGTGTTTCAATTCCGGCATGATCTGTACCTGGTAGCCAAAGCGTGTCATCGCCTAGCATGCGATGATATCTAATCAAAACGTCTTCCACTACATACATGGCATGACCAACATGCAGGGGGTCATTGGCATTGGGTGGGGGGAGAAGGATGCAAAAGGGCTTGGGAGCGTTTTTGTTTTTGTATCGGGGTTGTTTGGCTGGTTGGTTTTCGCTATCAGGATTAAAGGCATTGTTTTTCTGCCATAAATCATAGATTTTTTGCTCATGATCTTGATGTTGATAGCGCTTATCCATGAGAAAATTATACACTAGAGATAGGGCGAGCTCATCTCAAAAATCCTACTCTTGGAATCATGCTGTTTTCAAAATCATGCAAGGTTTGTATGTATTTTGAACTTACGTGACGGCAAGATTATTGGGAAGCATGACATACTTTTACCGTGCTGTTAAAATCAATTACTTTAGCCATTTTTTATAAACTTTAAAAAATAGGAGAGAAGAACTATGAATGAACTCCCAGAAGTGAAGCCACTCACACCAGCAGAAATTGCGCAGGCAGAAAAAACCGCAGAAGGCATGTTGTCCCCAGAACGGCGGGCGATGAGTAGAGTAAGAGCAGGCATTTTAGCCCCGATGCCTTTCATGAATTTGCCTGAAGATCAAGCGAAAATCATTCGTGAATACGCGGAGAAGGCGGGTGATGTTGCGCTTTCTGAATTTGAGCGGCTCCAAAAAGAAAGCCCAATAAAACAACTACTAGATGCTTTTGCAGATGAGCTAGCTCTGGATGCTAAGAGTGAACACCGAGCCCTTTTTCAAAGTGCTATAGCCCATATTGGAAGAGAAGTCCAAATGTGGCAGGCTGATGTAGCAGAAGCCCAGGGTTTGGCTCTGATTCAAGGAGAAAATAAACCCTTAGCACAAATTGTCGTTGAGCGAATTAATTTATTCAAGCAACTAGAAGGGAAAAACCTCCCTCAGGGTGAAAGAGTTGGATTTAGACCGATTATTTCAAATATTGTGACCGAATGGCTAGAAGCAGGAGGAGCTATAAAAGAAAGAATGGCCACAGCACAGACAACGGAGCGAATTTTAAGAAAGCTTGGATTTATTCCAGATGGGGTATCTTTAAGAGCACTCTTTGCGCTACCAGATCCTGAAATTACAATGAGCTCAGACTTGTCTGGGAATGAAGAACTAAACTGGGCGGGAAAACCAGTAAAAATAAGTTCGGAGAAAGTTGTTGGATTGCAGAGCGTATCTATGCCGGGGGTAGCAGCGCAGGTACAATGTTTTGGTGGGAACAGAGTTATGATTTCGTTTGAGTTTAAACCAGAAGCAGTAGTAAGAAGCGTTGCCACGATTCCAGCAGTTACAGTTTAAGTTCTTTTAGTCTCTGCTGTTAATTGGGTTTGCTAGATACTTATTCTCCCACCAAATACTTCGCCGCCCAAGGGAGATAGTTAGAGTGGTAGGTTTTTTCACTAGTAATTTCACCCTTGGCATTTTTAATCACGTGAGTAAATTTTGTTTTAACTCCTGCCACTGCCCAGTCAACTTGTTTTTTAACCCCGGCCGGAAGTAAAGGATCTGGATAATACTCAGGCGGAGGAGGCGAGACGTAGCCCCAAACCTCATGGTCTGTGATTTCAGTGGTGCGGCCATCATCAGTTCCATAAATTTCCATCTTCATATATAGATTTTCGTTATCAGCCGTGCCGCGAATCAAGACATGGTGATTGGTATCATTAATAAATCTCAAATCTATGTTGCCGGCATAAACTGTGGCATCAATGCCAGGCCTAGCATTGAGTTCGTAATAGCTGACGCGATAAGAGTGGGGGAGACGGTGGGTGATTTCTAGCCCGGCGTCCAAGACGGCGCGGAAAAGAGTGGTGCTGACTTGGCAAACACCGCCGCCGTCTCCCAACTGCGTCCATCCATCTTTAATCACATACGCTGATCTGAAACCTGTTTTGGCCGAAACCTCACCCAAAGTTTTATTAAAAGAGAATTCTTTTCCAGGAGGTACAATAACGTCGCTAATACGATTGGTGGTTAATGACACATTGAAAATGCGGTTGGGAATAGAGTGATCATACTCACTTTCGCCAAAGCCAATTTGTTCATTGATTCCCAGATTATTAGTGTCTGATAGGGCAATTTTGGGCCGGGCAGTATTTACCGGGAGCTCAAGCTCAATATTGGATTGATTGTGGATTCCTATAGGATTACCAATGTTTTCTTTAGCGTTGAAATCATTTAGGGTATTTTTTATAAGCTGTGTGGTTTGATCTTGGTCTAGTTCCAAACCTTTGCGGTGGGGGATAAATTTACTAACTACAAGTGTTTTCTCGTTAAACTCAAATTCTGCGTTCTGGGCTGGTCTTGATACTATGTCTTTCCAAGCTTTCAGCAAAGAATCCATGATTTCTTGATTAAAACCTTCGGGAAAAGTGAGTAAAGAGACTAGTTTTTGATCGTTGAGTTCAAGTCTGGTATTGTCAGCACGTAAAATTAAACGTTTCCCAATTAATTTTCCAGCTCTTTCTTGGGCTGTTGTTATTTGTTCTTTATTAAGCACGGTACTAGTAGAAGCAACTCTGGCTTCAATTGGTTGATCGCTATTTACTTGAGTTAGTACTAGCCGCACCGTGTCATTGAGCACGATTTCTCTTCCTGGTTTGCCTGGATCAATCACAAGACTTGTGGGTGAACCGCTATACTTTAATTTTGCTGTTGGCTCATCTCCAACTAGATTAACTAATTTTTCAAACTCACTCACAAATGAGACAACCGCCGCTTCGTCATATTCAAGCTGAGTGTGAAACTCAAGGGGAATAAAGCTGGCTTTGGTTAAGACCCAGAGTCGTTTTAGAGGAAAACCAACCCGGCCAATTTCATAGGCCTGAGCCAATGACTGGTTGTGCTCTCTAAACAATCCTAGTTCAGCTGAAGATGAAGCTAACTTAATATCGTCAACCGAGAGAGTAACCTGGCGAGTTGTTGGTTTTGGAAGCTGTTGAGCTAAAAGTTGTTTGGCCTCAGCTGGAGTTAAGCCGCCAATCGGGACATCATCAATTTTTATTCCGGGATAAATTCTGTTTTGAAATAATATTAAAAACACACAGCTGCCAGCAATAGAGAGAACGAGGATTCCTAGAAGTAGGCCAGTTAGCCAAGGGGTCAATTTTGGTACTGAGCCAATGCCGGGAATTAACTTTTCACTTGTGGTCATAATCGTGACTACTATATACTATATTTATTCTTAATTAGTATGTCAGATAAGTCACTGCCCAAACCAGTTCTACCAAGAGATCCTCGCGCTGATGTTAATCATGCTGGGGTTGATCGCGTTGGTGTTGGTCACACCAATATTGGACCTGATCAATCTCAGATGCCGCCCTCTGCTCGAGTTCAGGCTCCGATAAAATCACCGACCCTTGGGTTAGCCAAGCCGGTTCAGCCAGTCAAGCCAGCCCAGCCAGTCAAGCTGGTTCAACCAGCCAAGTCGGTTCAGCCAGTCAAGCCAGCCCAGCCAGCCCAGTTGGCTCAGAAACCACTCACAGCTGGGCCTCCGCCAGCGACTGGGCCTTCACTCACAGTTGGGCCTCCGCCAGGAGCAGATATAATCCCTCCATCACTTCCCGGAGGTTTTCCTGGAAAATCCCCTCAATCCCCCCAACCCCCCCGACTCCCTCAATCCCCTCAATCCCCTCAATCTCATCCGCTCCAACCCCCCCAGCCTCCCCAACCACCTCCCGGCGTCATCCCCCAACCACCTCCCGGTGCTATCCCACAGCCGCCTCCCGGCACCACCCTCCAACCGCCAACACAAGCTCAGGGAGAAAGAAAACAAAACTCTTTTCTGGCGGAATCTCCAAATGTTGGTCATGAAACTAATGAAAAAATGAAACCCGCTTTTGCTAATGTGAAAGCTTCTCCGTTTAAATATTTACCATATCTTATCGGCGGGTTGGTGTTAATTGGAATTGTGGGGTTTGTGATTAATAAAGTTTTGGGCAACAAAACTAACTCCATCGCACCCGCTGCGCCCGAGCAACAGCCCGCAGCTAAAAAGAGTGTTCCTACAGAGCAAACGAGCCTGACCTATTGGGGTTTATGGGAGCCAGATAACACCGTCACTGCTGTGCTAGAAAAATTTGAGGCCATTAATCCAGGAGTAAAAGTTAATTATGTTATGCAATCTCACAAAGACTATCGGGAAAGATTACAAACTGCAGTTTCATCTGGAAACGGCCCAGATGTGTTTAGATATCATGCTAGTTGGGCGCCAATGTTTAAAGAAGAGCTGTCACCAATGCCTCAATCAATTATGACTGCAGCCGAATATCAGCAAACTTTTTATCAAGTCGCAGCCAAACAATTAAATGTAAATGGGCAGATCGTGGGCGTTCCCCTGATGTATGAAGGTCTGGGTTTGTACTACAACAAAGAAATGTTAACTGCCGCCAATTCTGAGCCACCTAGTACTTGGGCTGAACTTAAAACCTTGGCCACTAAATTAACTGTCCGCAGTGGTGATGAGGTAAAAAGAGGGGGGATGGCAATTGGTAATGCTAGCAACGTTGAGCACTTTGCTGACATTTTAGGATTACTAATGTTACAGAATGGGGCTGATCCCAAAGATCCAACCTCAAAAGAAGCTCAGGACGCACTGGCTTTTTATACTAACTTTTTTAAAGAAGACAAGGTCTGGAGTGACAAATTACCTAGCTCAACTGTGGCTTTTGCTAGAGGTGATGTGGCGATGATGCTGGCACCTAGCTGGAGAGCACATGAAGTCAAAACAATCAATCCTGAACTTGATTTTGGAATAGTGTCGGTTCCAAGATTGGGTGATGATCGTTTAGCTTGGGCTAGCTTCTGGGCTGAGGGGGTAAGCAGTAAATCTAAGAATAAGGACAAGGCTTGGGCTTTGCTGAAGTTTTTAAGTTCTAAAGAGATTCAGCAGGAACTGTATAGTAACCAAAGTCAAGTTCGGTCATTTGGCGAAATCTATTCACGAACCGACCTTGCCGATGCGCTGGCGGGAAATGAGCTTGTGGCCCCATTTTTACAAGATGCTCCTTATGCAACGGGGTGGTATTTAAGTTCTTATACTCATGATAATGGAATTAATGATCTTTTAATTAAGTACTATGAGGACGCGATTAATGCTATTTTGGGAGGAAAACCTGTTTTAGAGGCCTTAGAAACTGTTGGTCAAGGCACTGGACAAATTTTACGCCAATACGGGGTAGAATAAGCTCATGTCTGTTTCTGTGGCAGGTTTGGTTTTATTAACTATTGCGTATACTGATCAATTTAATTTTCCTTTAAAAACATCAGAAATTTATCAGCGCCTCATTGCAATTTCTATTGATAAAAAAAAACTATTAGAAATATTGAAATTACTAGCTGACAAAAAACTCATTACGCAAAAGGCTGACTGTACACAAAAGGCTGGCTGCACACACAAGGCTGGCTGTACGTGCGAGGTTGGTTGTTGGCAATTAAGAACTCGATTAATAAAACCAGAGCTAAGATGGGCGCGAGAGAAGTTGTCTCAGACTAGATGGCCAGAAGTAGATGAGCTGAGCAGGATTATTGGTTGGATTGGTTGGGTTAAAGGGATTGGGGTGACGGGATCTTTGGCAATGAAAAATATTCGACCCAAGAGCGATATTGATTTTATGATAGTGACA
>JAHJTF010000020.1 GCA_018830045.1 Patescibacteria group bacterium
AGTAATTGATCCTGGGATACCAGTGTTAGAGCAAGTTCTGAGAGTATTACTCGTGAGACACCCAGGAGTGCAGGTGGGAGTGGCGTTGTAGGTTTCACCAATGTTTGAGCAGGCAGAGCGACATTCGGAGGGAGTATTAGTGGCCAAACAGCGATCGCAATCAGATTGAGTGATGGTGTTGGGGGTGGGGGTAGGTCTTAAGCTGGGACTGGGTGTTGGGAGTAAGCCCCCAACTCTGCACCAGGCATCCTCACAGGGAGGAGAGGGAGATGGACTGGCTAGTGGAGTGAGACTGGTCTGGGGGGTAGGACTAGGAGTGAGACTAGGGCTAGGACTAGCGGCATAAGCTCCTCGACACCAAGCATCTTCACAGGGAGGAGAGGGAGATGGACTGAGGTTGGGAGAGGGACTAGGATTCAAGCTGGGATTAGGACTTGCTTCATAGGGGCCTCCACTCGCCTGCTGTCTAATGTCCTGACTTTGTTGGGTGAGAAAATAGCCAGCAACTAAACCTACAGCCATTAAAAGAAAAAAGACTCCTCCAGCAATTGACTTTAATTTATTAACTCTATTTAACATAAGAGATGATTCATCTATAAAATCAACATTTAACTAACTATTAACTTTAATTTTATAGAGTATCCATATATAAATCAATTTCGCAAAATCCAACATGGGCTTAGGAATAATTGACAATAGTAATTCAACTTCGTTATTATTAAATTAATGGATACAAATATTCAATATAATACGCCAGTTCCTGCCCCAGTTTCAGTAGCACCAACAGTGCCAATAGCGCCGGCAATGCCAGTGGTTGCAGAAAAGGTAGAAATAGGAGAAGGAGGAAAAATGACAGTACCCAATACCATAGGAGGCAAACTGCTGTGGTTTTTGGTGGGAGTGGTGGGGTTAATAATTGGAGCATTTGTTTGGTACTGGGTGAGCAACCCACTGCTTGTGACGGTGACGGGAACTGGAAAAGTTTCGGTGCCAGCAACGGCGGCGACTTTTAGTGTGAGTATGGGTGTTGCGGGAGAGAATGCGGGAACAACACTGACTCAGCTAAAAACGAAAGTAGAGACATTAAAAAAGATAATGAACGAGAGCAATTTAGGAGTAGTGGAAATTGTGGAGTCACAGGTTCAGCTTACGCCATCTGGAATGGTAATCGCCGGAGCGACAGGATACCAAGCCATGATGAGTATGAGTGTAAAGATGAATTATGTTTCACAGGTAGCTGATTTAGTAGTGGAGTTATACCAAAATGGAGCAACGGCAGTGGGACAGCCAGTTATTTCAGTAGAGAATCAGGAAGAATTAGAAAAACAAGCTCTCAATAAGGCCTTAAAAGAAAGTGAGAAAAAATTAAACGAGATTGCACTGAAGAAATTGAAGCCAATCCGCAAGATATTGTCGTTGGAACAGGCTAGTTCAGGAACGACCGCAACGGGGACAAAACAAACAGAAAACATGGATGAAGGAACTGCAGCAAATCAAACCTTTGAAGTGGTCAGAGCAGTGTCAGCTGTTTATGCCCTGTGGTAAAAAGAAGCTAAGCAATAGACTTGTCGCGAAAAACCCGTCCCCTGGGAAGAATGGCGGAAGTTATTATTTTAATGCCCCAGAGGCAACCAGGTAAAAGCCAACATTAAGAAAATTCCCAAGGCAAACATCAACATCGATGATAACAGCTTCATTCCCACTGGTTCTTTTCTCATTTCTGGGAGTAAATCAGAGGCGGCAATGTATAAAAATCCACCTGCGGCAAAGGGCAAGAGATAGTCTTTAAGCTGATGACTCTGCTCCAGCAACACCACCCCCACCAAAGCACCTAAGATAGCTGTAACGGCAGACAATAAATTAAATAACAAAGCTTTTCTTTTAGAAAAACCAGCGTGTAATAAGACTCCAAAATCTCCAATTTCTTGAGGCAATTCATGAACAATAACTGCCAAAGTAGTAATTAAACCCAACCTAATATCAGCTGCGTACGCTCCAGCAATCACCATCCCATCGATAAAATTATGCAACCCATCACCGATGAGATTCATATAACCAAAGCTATGAATTTTACAATCATGCTTATGACAATGCTGCCAATGAAGAAGTTTTTCAATTAAAAAGAAAAACAAAAACGACAACAAAATAGTAGGATAAAGCTGACTTTCTTCTAGATGACGGTGTGATTCTGGCAATAAATGTAAAAATACTGCCCCCATCATGGTACCTGCTGACAATGACACTAAAGACATGATGAATTTGTCAAGAAATTTTGGCTTTAAGCTCAAAGTAAAAACTCCGACCAAAGAAATGAGGCTAATAATAACAGTAGAAATTAGAACATAAAACAGCAGCATGGTGTTGAAAGATTATAACTTAAGTAAACAAATAGACTTCTCCAAATAAAGCTAGAGCTTGTTTCGCTGGTCATCTCACTGTTTTTCAATTTTTAAGTAATGCGTAGCTACTCCAGATAAAATAATTAAGACTGCGCCCACTACTTGAATCATTGCTAGGCTCTCTCCCAACAACATCATTGCCATAATGCCCACCATTACAGGTGTCATCATAGACATCATAGTCATATACGAAGCACTAGCAAATTTTAATGTTCTATTTAAAAAAATTGATAACAGTGAAGATGAGATGCCGATGCTAATTAAATAAGGTAAATAAGTTAAATCTAAGAGATCAACTGCAAAAACAGACTGAATTCTTTCAGGATAAAATGGTGAAAGAGATAAAAATAATAATAAGACCGGCAAACCAGCAATCGGACGCAAAAATGAGACCAGCTCTCCGCTAACTGGATTATTTTTCAAAAATTTTCTAATTAAAACATTACCCAAAGACCAAGAAATGCAGGCTAGTAAAATAAGAATGTCTCCTGGTTGAGGAATAATAGCTTGACCTTTAGTAGTGACTAAAAATACACCCACAATCATAATCACTACAGAAATTAATTTAGATCTAGTTAGTTTTTCTTTTAAAATCAACCAAGCAAAAATAATCGTAGTTACAGTTGCAAATTTACCTAAAAACCCGACATTAGCTGCTGATGTTAGCGCTGTTCCAGAATTACTAAAAAATGAACCTAATCCAAATGGATCGCATTAGCCAACATTAAACCTCCCAATACTTTGCGAGGCAAGTTTTTTAATTCTTGGTATTTCTGCAGTAAAACATAGACTGTTAAAAGAGTTAGCGAAATAAGACTTGATTGAATTAAGAAAGTTACAGGATGAGCACCTCTATTAAACGCCATTTTACTCACAATGATTGTTATTGCCCAAAATAAAGAAAACAAAAAAACATTGATAAATGGAGTGTTAATCAGCTTTATTTTCACTGCTATTGTTGAATCATTTCTTGCAATTCTTTATGCAAAGAATCATTCTCTAGGTCTTTTCCTTTTTTATTCTTTGTTCTTTGTTGCGGGACTAGGAGTCGAACCCAGCCTGTAAGATTATGAGCCTCACGTGCACCGTACACTATCCCGCGTGAACTTGTATGTTAAACAAGAAAACTCAGTATAAGAGAACTACCTCTGGTTGTCAAATTGAAAGGTTGATTACAATTTTCCCAATTTTCCTAATTGATTGTAGATAAAAAGGATTTATAATGCTTAATACCAATCAACAAATGTCAAACAGCATTCTTCTCCCTTTTGAAGACGAACCTCCGCCTAGCAAGGGGCTTATGCCCCACCCTTACTCAACGCAAATATTTTCAGATATTTTAGAGTGTAAGTTATTGTGGAATACCTTTAGTCCTCACCAAACTATTTATGATGTCTGGGAGTTTAGGCTGGCTTTTTACTTAGCTTATCAACATCAACCTTATTTTATTGTCCTTTATCATCAACAAGCCCCGGTTGGGTTACTCCCTCTTTGGTACGATTCTGACAAACAGCACTATGATTGGTTTGGCAGTTACTGGCATGAACACAATAATTTTTGGGTCACAGACCAGCAACATCTACCGTTCTTGCTTGAATCTTTGCCAACGCCAATAGTGCTAAAAGCCATCAACCCCTCGCAAATAAAAAAACTTAACGGCCAACTACCTCCAAATCTAATTTTACAACCAGACGAACCTACGTTTGCCTTAAATTTTGATCAAATTACTAATCACGAAGACTATTTTAAAACACTCAAGAAAAAAACTCGTTACAATTTAAAACGGGACTGGTTAAAAATTGCCCAACTCAATCCTATCGTGACTTACGATAGATTTAATGACATCCAGGCTCTAATTGAACTCAATACGCAACGCTTTTTGGACAAAGGTGAACAGCCCGACTGTCTTGATCCCAGAAGAGCCCAAGCTCTTAAAAATTTGCTCATTTTGGCTTTAGAAAGTCGTGCATATCAGATCAGAATGATTAGTATTGAGATTGAACAACAACTAGCAGTAGTAGACATGATTGCTATTTATCAAGATATCTATTACTCGATCAAAGGTGGCTCTGATCTGCGCAACTTCCCGGGAATTGGCAATTATATTAATTTATTAGAAATTGATGATGCCTGCTTATTAAAAATGAAAAAGATTGATTTTCTGCAATCGCCTCAGGGATGGAAATATACCTGGTTTCAACCACAAGAGCTGTGGATGCTGAAAAATATTACCTAACTTATCAAAACTATGAAATATAGCTCCATTTTTATTGCTAATCTATCTGAAATTGCCAAGCCCTTAACTCAGGCAATGAGCCAAAGTAAAAGAGAGACAGAGATTTTTGAAGACCACGCCTACTGTGATCGTTTTGTTTGGGCAGATGATGATCGACGTGTTTTGGTGACTCCGTTTCCGCTTGATCCTCAATTTTTCCAAGATGCTAATACCTTGCTTGATTTTAGACATGTCATCAATCTTTATCCACAGAAAATTAACGGCTCGATTTGTCATACAATTCTTAATGAAGATCGCCAGCTCCTGCAACAAATAATAAGTATTATTAAAGACAATCCTGGAATTAAAATTACTTCATATGCTGCTACCACAGAATTTTTAGAACTAGTGACTTACTTACAAAAACAAGGTCTATTAATTGTTACTCCGGAAACTCCAACCAATGCTGATCAATGGGTGAGTAGTTTTGTGGATAGCAAAACAGGTTTTCGTCAAACCTGGGCACAGCTTAATGGTCAACTCCCACCTATGCCAGAAGGAGCTATCTGCCGCCAACAAGAAGAACTGCTAGGTTGGTCTAAACATCTCTACCACCAACATCAGGGCATAGTTTTAAAAATTAATCGTGGCTTAGCGGGTGAAGGAATAATTATTATTAATCAACCAAATTTGAATGATGATCAATTAGAAAAAATTATTAAAGAAAATAGTACTCAACTATATTGGTCTCAAGACATGGTGGTGGTAGAAGAATATATTGCTCCTAATATTAGTGTTGCTGGTGGATTTCCTAGTATTGAGTTTCAAATTACTCAAGGGCAAACTAGCTATTTATATGTGTGTGGCATGAGAATCAATCCCCAAGGTGTTTTTATGGGTATGGAAATTGGTAAAGGCGCGATCGATGGTAGAATCGAAAAAACTTTGGTTAAATACGGTCGAAAATTTGCCCGACATCTAGCCGAACTTGGATATCAGGGTTTCTTTGATATTGATTGGGTTTACAGCCAAGATCATGACTACTATCCTCTAGAGGCTAATTTACGCCGCACTGGGGGTACTCATGCTTACGAGCTTGCTACAAGGATTTTAGGAGATGACTTTGATGAAAAGTTTTATTTAATTTCCCAAAATAAAATCCAGGCACCTAAATTAAGTGGTTTAAGCTATCAGCAAGTAAAAAGTACGTTAAAGACGTTGTTATTTCCAATCAACAACAAGCAAGAAGGTGCCATTATCACCATGATGAACTATCTCACCAAAGGATGGTTTGGATATGTAATAATCGCCAACAAGAAACAGAGGGCTGAGGCAATAGAAAAAAACCTACTGGCAAACTTGCAGTAGATTCTTTGAGTTACTCTATTGTGCCAGCAAATTTAGCTTTTCAACGAGATAACTTTAGTAGCAGGGGTGGGATTCGAACCCACGACCTTCGGTTTATGAATCCGGTGCTCTAGCCAGCTGAGCTACCCTGCCGGGAGGCAGATATGCCTGCCTTGAAAGGCTATTATAAACCAAAAGCGACCCCGATTGGAGTCGCTTTCTTAATTTACTTTCTAAAGCCCTTTTTCTTATCCCTACATCATGCCGCCCATACCCCCACCCATGCCACCAGCTGGCATCGCAGGTTCTTCTTTGGGGATATCCGTTATTAGACATTCTGTAGTGAGAATCATTGATCCCACCGAAGCCGCATTGCTAAGAGCTGACATGGCTACCTTGGCTGGCTCAATCACACCGTCTTTAACCAGATCGCCAAACTTGTTAGTAAGAGCGTTGAAACCAAAACTGGCATTATTTTTCTTGATCACCTCATTGATGACAAATCCGGGATCAAAGCCAGAGTTTTTGGCCAGCATGCGAATTGGTTCTTCCAGGATACTGCGAACTAATTCAATACCAAGTTCTTCATCGCGACTGTCGGCTTTAATTTTGTCTAAAACTTTCCCAGCCTGAATGAAAGTAACCCCGCCACCGGGGATAATACCTTCTTCAATCGCGGCCCTAGTAGCTTCTTTAGCGTCTTTGACCCGTTCTTGAAGGTTTTTCATCTCTACCTCAGAAGCAGCGCCAACTTGAATCACAGCAACACCGCCGGTGAGTTTGGCTTTGCGTTCTTGGAGCTTTTCAGTATCAAAGTCAGAGGTAGATTTTTCAATTTCTCGCTCAAGCTGAGCCACGCGAGCGTCGAGATCACTCTGAGTACCTTTACCGCCTACAATGCGGGTCGTGTCTTTATCAGACCGGACTGAATCAGCTCTGCCGAGATCTTCAATGGTGACGTCTTTGAGTTGGCGCCCGGTATCTGTGGAAATAAAGTTAGCGCCGGTTAACACCGCGATATCTTCCAGCATTGCCTTGCGTCGGTCCCCAAAGCCGGGCGCCTTCACAGCTAACCCATTAAAGGCACCGCGGAGTTTATTGACCACCAGAGTAGTCAAAGCCTCGCCCTCGATATCTTCGGCAATAATCACAAAATTTTTGCTTACTTTAACCAAATTTTCTAGCATCGGTAGTAAATCCGCAATACTAGAAATTTTCTGGTCAGTCACTAAAATATAAGGCTCTTCAATCACTGCTTCCATGGCATCACTGTCAGTCACAAAGTAAGGAGAAGCAAACCCCTTATCAAACTCCATACCTTCTTTATGCTCAATGGTAATCTCCATGGTTTTACCTTCTTCAACTTCAACGACTCCATCTTTGCCAACTAATTTCAGTGCCTGCGCAATTTTTTCTCCAATAATTTCGTTTTGAGCGGAAATAGTGGCTACTTTTTGCCAGTCATCTTCTTGAACTGGTTTGGCTAAACGGCGAATCTCCTCAACTACTGCGGCTACGGCCCTATCAATCCCTTTCTTCATTATCATAGGATTGGCACCAGCAGTAACATACTTCATCCCCTTGCTGGTCAATTGCTGAGCAAATAAAGTGGCAGTAGTTGTGCCATCACCGGCGGCGTCATTGGTTCGTTCCGCTGCTTCTTTAACTAATTGTGCACCGATATTCTCAAACTTGTCTGCCAGCTCAATCTCTTTAGCTACACTCACGCCATCATGAATGACATTCGGACCACCCCAAGATTTATCAATTGCCACATTGCGCCCTCTAGGTCCTAAAGTCACGGTGACGGCATCAGCAAGCTTGTTGATACCAATTAGCATTTTTTGGCGGGCATCATCGCCGAATTTAAGTTGTTTAGCTCCCATAATATTCTCCTTATTGTTTAATTATTGCTAACACATCCTCAAACTTGAGGAATTGATACTCTACTTCACCAACTTCAAAATCATTTCCGCCCCATTTTTTATAAACCACTTGATCGCCTTTTTTGACTGGACATTCAATTTTTTGTCCATCGTTATAAGTTGCATCACCGCAAGCGAGCACAGTGCCAAATTGAGGTTTTTCTTCATGAGAATCGGGCAGATAAATCCCAGAAGCTGTTTTTTTATCTGCTTTTGCTGGTTCTACTAAAACATAGCCAGCTAGAGGTTTGAGTTTTGAGACTTTAATAGTCATCGCCATAGAACTCCTTTGATTGTTAATAATATTTTTATTACTAATTGACCATTGGTCAACTGTGCTAGCAATCGTAACCATAGATTGCTAATTTGTCAATTGCGAAAATTGCGAAAATTGGGTTGCGAAAATTGTGGTAATTATTGCGTTTTTTCTGATATGGGCTCAACGACTTCTTCTGGTTTGTCTTCTTGTTTAAACACTGTCTCGGCTTTACCACTTTTATCCAAAACCCGAACTTGCGAGAGTAAAAACCCCTCGCAATTGAGTCCTTTGTCTTGAAAATATTTATTCAGGTCTTCTTTAGCCAACCCTTCAATTTGATTACGGTCCTTTTTAATTTGATCTAAACTTAAGCTGCTAAAAACACTTGAAATCCGGCTACGAGAATAGGGTCGTACCACCTTAGAAACTAGATTTTCTCCCAGGTTTTCCCAAAGTTCGGGGGCATTATCGCGGTCAATCCTAAATAACACTGAGCCTTCAATTTGAATATCTTTGCCATCGCTGGTAGAAGTTCTAATTGGCTCATCGCCCAAAGCTTCTTTATTAACCGAAATATCAAAGCCCTTACTGATCGAGTACTCCAAAATTTGCGAATTAAATAACTTAGCTACCTGCCAAAAAGGAATCTTGAGATGTAAGCCCGGACCCCACACCCGAGGTAAAACACCCCGGCCACGATCATATACGCAAGCCACATGTCCAGGCGGCACTGAAATAAAGAAGCCACCCACGACTTCATCAACCAAAAATGAAACAACAAGTTTATCAAAGTCCATATTTAAGTATTGTACAAGTATTTATTAGTTTCTGCCAACTTAGAGAATTGAAAGCAGAGAGTTGAGAGTTGGGAGTTGAGAGTATTTAACCCGCAAGACGCTGGCCTCCAGTCATCAATCCATTCAGAGTATTTACTAACTCTCTTAACTCGGTCACGCAAGTAATGGTTTCTTGGAGTGCATCCTGATCTAATGACACTTCATCTAAGACATTAAACATATCGTGAGTTAGGCTATCCATAAACCTATGAAGAAATTTTTGGTTATCTTTTACCCACGCTCGTTGTTGATTTTTTGGCAATAAAGTCACATTCTGGAGTGAATCTGTGATTTGTTTAATTTCTCGAGTCATTAAAAACAAATCAAACTTAAAGACCTCGTTATCATCTTCATAGCTATCAGAGAAAGAAAGATTAAAATTAAAATCAGGAATTGTATCTGTCATATCGTGAGTGGACTAATTATACAGCCCTGAGCAATTTTGCACAGCCAGGATATAATACTCTCCAAATGAAAACTCTAGATAAAATGAAAATTTTAGATATTGTCAAAACTCCAGAGAAAGAAGTAATTAATACTACAGTTAAGGTATTGGGTGCTGGTGGTCTAGTGATCTTTCCTACAGAAACTGTTTATGGCGCCGGGGTAGATGCGACTAATCAAACAGCGGTGGATAAGCTTCTAGCTTATAAATCCCGGCGTGAGGGCAAACCACTCTCAATCGCCGTACCAGATCAACAAACCGCGGCTAAATTTGTACAAATTAATGACCAGGCCAACAAACTCTTTCAACGCTTTCTTCCTGGCCCAGTCACTGTGGTTTCAAAAGGCTTAAATAAAGTCGCCAAAGGCGTAGAGTCTGAATTTGGTACTTTAGGGGTGAGAATTCCCGATCACGCCCTGGTGATCAAAATTTTAATCGCTTTTGGAAAACCAATTACTGCCACTTCTGCTAATGCCTCTGGCAAGAAACGCCCTTACTGCGTGGCCGACATTTTTGGCAGTCTTTCACACAAACAGCAACGCCTGATTGATCTGGTACTGGATGCAGGCCAGTTGCCTCCCAACGAGCCCTCCGCAGTCATTGATACGACTTTCTCTACACCTACGACTCTGCGGGCGGGGAAAATTAAGACAGCTGGTAAAAAACCTCTCATTTCTCACTCTGAAGATGAAACTAAAAAAATTGCCGGTACCTTAATGCTTAAACACTGGGATCAGATCAAAGAATCAGGTTTAATCATCGGACTAAATGGTCCACTAGGAGCCGGAAAAACTATTTTTACTAAGGGCGTGGGTGATTTTTTGCGCATTGCAGACACCATCACTTCTCCGACTTACTCTTATATTGCAGAGTATGATTATCAGCGCCATGGAGTGAAGGGTAAGCTCTATCACCTTGACCTATGGAAAATTGACACCAAAGAAGAACTGGAGAGATTAGAAATAGAAAAGTTAATTGCACCTCACAATGTTGTTGCGATCGAATGGTGGGAACAAAATCAGGAGTATTTTAAAAAAATAATCAAGAAAAAAGCGGCTACTTTACTCACAATTTTACTTGAAGAAAAAAGCGATCAATCAAGAAAAATTATGATTTAAAAATAATTCTTAACTAAAATATGGGTGTTTTGGACAAAGTATGCTTTTACCTTCTTCCACTGGTTATCTATAATCTCCACTCTCTCTGATAACTCTTCTGCATCAGTAAAATATACTAAGGACTTAAATATATGAGGCAAATAACTTTCATCCCGCCCATATTTTTTTTGATTTAACTTCAATAACTTTTCCAAATCATAGTCATCTAACTGACAGATGGTGTAAAGATCAAAAAAATCTCTCTTAAAACCCCTACTTAAAATAGCCTCTAGCTTCATAGCTCCAATATCTGCCACTGAGGCAATTGGTAAACCCTGAAACTTAATTGGTTTTTCTAGCAACGGATATTGATAATAAAACAAACTTAACTCAGTATTTTGAGAAATACCATAAATTGTCTGCCAAGAAGTAGAAGTAAGTTGAAAATCAGGAATTTTTTGCTCCAAGAGCTGAAGGTAGAGCTGAGCCTCAAACTCCTGAGGTGAATAAAGATCAAGATCAAAAGACCGCCGATGATTAAGATGCAAAGCCAATGCCGTACCGCCAGCCAAATAAGTATTTGGAGGCAAAAGTGGCACTAATAAGCCCATGAGCTCTTGGGTGTGCGCTGAGATTTGAGCTGTAAACATCTCACTTCCTTTCTGGAAATATGAAAATATCCAGTCCAAAAATTGACATCTTTTTCCTTTAGTTGTGCGGAAGTTTTAACTACTTCAATAATATCTTGCTGTTGATACACTTCTAGCATCCACCGCCAAGCATCTAAAGTAGCATTCTTTAAAAAACTACTAATAATATATTTTTTATCCCGCCCCGCATCTAGATTTTTAACTTCAGAACTTGGGAGAAGAGGTTGAAATTTTTGAGGCACTGATAGCACCAGCATATTATACTAAAAACACCATACATTGGTTGGTACAGATTAAAAATGGCCAAACCCTAACCCTAATAGTTATTGAATGGGCGAGGGTGAAAGGCGGAGAAATTTTCCATAATTATTTAAGATTAGCTTGATAAATGTCGAATGTTTCTTGATTAATTCTACCGTTGTCTAGCATTTTTTGGATAGTAGTTTGAATGTTTGGATATTCATGAGGTAGTTGCTGAATGATTCTAAATAGATTGGTTCTTTTTTGGTGAAAATCCACATGGACTTTTGGCTGATCATTGGCTGCAATAGGGATAAAACCAGTCAAACTAAACCCCGGAATTTGAGTAGACTCAGCAACTAGATAAGCATTCCCCTGGAGAACATGAAAAGTATCTGACTGCAAAACGGTATAGGAAGTAAATTCTTCCATAGTACCAAAGGAGATTTTAGCGCCAGTTAAACGATGGTGTTGACTGATTAAGCTAGCCATGTCTCTAGGAGAGAGATGCTGGTCTTCTCGGTGAAGATCAGGGTTTAGGTAAAGAATTAAAGGGATGTTTCCAGTGGCATCTAGGACAGCTTGGATTTTTTTCTGAGGTGGTTGTGATCCACCAAAACAAGGAACCAATACTAAAGCTTGAGCACCTGATTCCTCAGCAAACTTAGCTAACTCAATAGTATTTTTGAGAGTATCAGAGGAAATTCCGACTAAGAGGTTAAGTTCTGCTGGGGCTGTTTCAGTTGCAGTTTGAATGACTTGTTTTTTTTGGTCTTGTGACAAGAATAAAAAACCACCGGCGTTACCAAGAAGAAAGACTGATCTGATACCGTTTTGAAATTGAAAGCCAAGATTAATAGTTAATTGTTGGGTGTCGATTCCAAAAGACTCTGGTTCACCAATGAGAGGAGTAACCATTGGAGTGATTGGACCGTTGGGAATGTAACCAATGGTTTCTTTTTTTCTTCCTACTTCTACTACGGGCTGTTCTTTGAATGTCATATCTTTCGGAGTGGGAATGAATTTGATTGCATACCTAAAATGTACATTGGTAAACAATCTAGATCAAGAAGCGGTCAGTGTCATCGAAGAATAGCAATCGAGCTTAGTCTTGGCAAAAAGCGAGTTAGAAGATGCATGCAGTTGTTTGGCATTAAGCCATACAAAAGAAAATCTAGATGGAGAAAAAGACGAGACGAAAGAAAAGCTCCAGCACCGTTTGCAAATCAGATTAAGAACCAATGTCCAATACAGCCAAATATAACTTGGATTGGCGATTTCACGTACTTGCCATTCAAGGGTAAATCCTCTACTTAGCCACCTTCATGGATTTATTTACCAGAGAGATTGTTGGTTGGCAGATTTCCAGCAAACACGACAAAAACTTAGTGATAAAAGCCTTTTTAGATGGTGTAATGAACAGAGATTTACAGAAACCAACTTACATTCACACCGATCAAGGCTCTGAATACACCAGCCAAGATTACACCAAACTAGTACAGGATTTTGGTGTGACTATTTTGATGAGCACCAAATCTTCGCCTTGGGAAAATGGATTTCAAGAATCGTTTTACAACAACTTCAAAACTGACTTGGGATTAGAATTTGACCGCTTCGAAAACGAGGATCATTTCCTAGGAGAAATTCACTACACACTTCACAATTATAATCACAACAGAATCCACTCAGCACTCAAAATGCCGCCTGCAAAATTCCACGCCAACTATTTAGAAACTGTGTGCAAAAAAAGGGGTGCTTGACATATTTTATTGATTATCCGACTGTAAACATCATATCTATCACATTCATGCCACCCTTATCCTTGAAGTTGCCTAATTGCTTGAAGCCATTTTTCTCATAATATTTTATCGCTCTCTGATTATCAGCAAAAACTCCACCCCACAGTATTATTCGTCGTCGTCCAAATTGACGAGCAACGCTAACTACGTGAGGAAAAAGCGTACTTCCCACACCATGATTCTGGTAGTGGTCTGAGAGGCAAGGGCCAATTCTACAATCAGTTGATGAGGCTGATTTGATACCGTAGCTAGAAAAACGATCGATATCGTTCTGCGGAATATCGAAATCGAACTCGAAGAGAGCGATGATATTGTTTATTGTTCCAGAATGAACAACAAAACGCAACTTATCATAACGATTGATTGAGCCACACATCTCTTTTGCTGACGAAACATCGTAGCCACCAAGGCTGTAAAACTCTCTTGTTGCAAAAGATAAGTTACCTAGAAAAATGGCGAGACTAGAACAATCGCTAGCAGTAAGCGGACGGAACACAACCTTCTCTCCTGAAGATAGAAGTGATTCAAAAGTTAGAAGTTTGGGATCGGCAAATACCTGAGAAAGAGTAAGAGGCATAATTTAATAATAACTCAATATATCATTTAACGTTGCGTGTATCTGATGTTGCCGCGAGATATAATGATTGTACATCCTTAAAGAGTGAAGGATAATTTCGCCTAACGTTGCCTGTATATCTGATGTTGGGTACGGGGATAATTTTAGCATGGACGTGCTAGTCTCCGTACCCAATATGGGTCGAGCGACAGCCGGAGCGAGCCAGATATACAGTAGTTGTACGAGGGTGAGCGAGAAAAATAAAATGGATTACTCGGATTTTTCGAGCGAAAGCGTAGCGTCCCCTTGAGTTGATTCATCCATTACAGGGATTGGTTCAGCAAGCCGTTCTACTAATATGCCAAGAAGTTGTTTTTGCAAATCGGGAGATTGCGCGGTACCGTGGATAAGCCACGAGACAAAATCATGGGCTTCGAGAGGATCCTGCCTAAGATAGGCAACACCAGAGTCGTAATCTCCATCAAAAAGAACCTTCTTGGCGGCCTCAATTGTGGCTGGGTTGGGTTGTGCTGTTTCAGTCGGTTTCGGTATGTCCATAGAGTTATTGTAATTGACCCGCCCCCTTTAAACTAAGACAAGTTTCTAAGTTAAAATAACGACACTTGAAAAGGGGTGGGATTATGTTTTCAAAAATCCCGAAAGAGAAAAAGGAAGAGATCTTAGCCAAAGTTAAGGCTGGAGAAAAAGTGGCGACTCTGGCCTCCCAGTATGGGATCAGTGACAGAACTATCTACTTTTGGCTTCGCTTAGATACCAAGGAAGAGGTAATATCTATCCTCAAGTACAACAAACTCAAGAGGGAGTGCGAAGAGCTAAAACGCTTAGTCGGAGAACTCACTCTTAACATGAGTTTGGGGAAAAAAAGTTGAGCTAGTCAAACATGCTAAGATCAAAACTGTGGTGGCTACTGCTGTTGGAATCTCTCGCAAGGACATCTATCGCCAGCCTAAGCTGCCAGAGAAAGATAGAGTCTTAGTTGAGGCTATCAAGGAGGCCTTTACTCTCCACCCTGCATATGGCCAATACAAGATAGCACTCCATCTGAAGGTGAACCATAAACGAGCTGAACGAGTGATGAAAGAGAATGGTCTCAAAGCTCCCAGGAGGAAAACCAAGTACTTCTGTACCGTCTCAACCTATCACCACACCTATACCAACCTCATCAAAGAGATCCTAGAAAGTGAGTTTGTTCCACACCTGATTTGGGTTTGCGATGTCTCGTATTTCAAATTCAAAGGAGAGATGTGGTACCTAGCAAGCATTGAGGACTTGGCCACCAGGCAGATCCTCTCCTCCCAAATCGGCAAACACCATGATGCTAATCTAATCATCTCAACCATCAAACAAGCTATCCAATTGACTGATTATCTTCCCAAATACTTCCATACCGATCAAGGCAAGGAGTTTATGGCCAAAGTGGTGACTGATTATCTGGAGTTGCAGGGAGTGAAAGTCTCCGTCTCGGCCAAAGCCTCTCCTTGGCAGAACGGCTACAAGGAAAGTTTCTTTGGACACTTCAAAGATGAGTTTGGCGAGATTAACCGATTTGATTCTGTGGGACTACTAATAGAGGAGATCTATTCCCAAATCCACTACTACAATTTTGATCGTATCCACCGCTCGCTCAAAATGTCACCGGTACAATTTGCCACCCTTCATTTCCCAGAATATTGTCTTCACAAACGGGGGGCTTGACAGTTCATTGCCAAATATGTGACTTAGCCATACAGAATTAGCCATACATCTTGATATTTCTTCTTTGCCAGATATACTACGGATATTAAAATATTTTAGAAAATATTATCAATGGCTGTTTCTGTAGAGCTCAAACGAGCATGGCGTGAATTTAGGAAAGAACACACAGCTCCTATTTACTCAAGAGAGGCGCAGTTAGCTATGGGAGATTGGGCCGGAGGATTGGCTCAAGGATTATTAAGTACTGAAGTCTTAGGATTTATTGGGAATAAAATAACTCAATCGAATAAAAAATTATATAAGCGAATAGTCGAAAAACAAGGACAAGTGCGAATTGATGTTCAACGAGATGGTAACTTTCGAGTGAATCCACAAGCAATCACAGATACAAGTCTTCCCAGATATCTTTTAAGAAAACCAGATGTAATCCCGTCGGTGATAAATGATCTAATCGTTTCACCTGAAGTCATAAAAGACACATTGGTTAAACAAGCAACAAGGATAACTTTTGGAGAAAAAACAGCACCTTCTGAAGTTACTTCAGATCAAATTGGAATGCTTGCGCAAGCCGTCTTGGGATTAGCTATTGAAGCCAAAATTAATCTAAGAGATTTGCAAACAGCAACGAGTAGTAACCCAGGAAAAAAACAAAGTTTAACAGAAAGCGTATTTAAAATTCCATTTGATGAATTTTTTATTCCAGAAAAAGTAGTGAGCGGATGTCTTTTTGATGAAGAGAAAGGTGTTTATACCGACACTCGAGGAAGAGAACATCATTTAACTATCAACAGCCAAGGAGAAACTTTTGTTTTAGTGAAAGGTGTAGGCGGGAGATATTATTTTAAAACAATTAATGGTCAAGATACCACCGTATTAAGAGAAACAGCTTTAGGATTAGAACAAAAACTAATATCGAAAAGAGAATTTATTCATTTATCAAATATTAGAGAAAGAAGAGCACCAGAATCAAGATTAAATTCTTTAATGACAAATATGGGTGATTTTGTGTTTAACGTTTTTCAAACTGTAGCTAATGGAAGAAATAGAATAAATGTCATCAGAAGATTGACTCAGTTCCTTACAGGTTCTAGAGAAATACGGATAACGCCTGATCATCGAGGACTATTTATGCATAAAGGACGAATAATAAAAACATTTACATATCCCCATATTGGACAATTAAATTGGTTGGAAGGTAATCAATATACTAATGAAAGTGAGACCCCCGTTGATGTATCAGGCATTGAATTAACAGTCACAGAAAATATTCTTACTCGTTTAAGAGATTTAATCTGGGAAATGCTTAACAAAAATGCTTCATCTGTAAAAGTGGGTGAAACATCACTATCCGCCGCAGATTAATTCAATTTATACAAAGTAATTTTCCGGAAAGTATCGTGCCTTATTCAGCCGATTATGTACCTCCATGATTTGTAAAACATCTCGAATTGTGTGATACACAGAAAAGAAGATTAAAGAGAAAAAGACAAACCGTATAGTTTTTGACATAATAGTTTTTTATTATTTCATCTAACGTTTGCGTATATCTGATGTTTTGCGAAGCGTAGCGGAGCAAAATATGGGTGGAGGCTCTGCAAGAGCCGTAACCAGATATACGCTGTTAGCTTGATGTAATTCTTTTCTTTTTCCCGACAGCAGTCGGGGTTGTTTTAAAAATTTTCAAATTTCTTTTTCCGTTTTGGGCGAAGGGCAGAGGGGAATTAAAGGGGTGAATGCCCGAGCCCAAAACACCTTTGTCGTCTATTTTTTGATTTTGTTGAACAATGCGGCAAACAACCAAACGGCAAGAATAGTCACGATGTTCCAGATAACTAAACCTGAAATAAAGTAACCGAAGTTAAGAAAATCTGACTTAAAAGATACATCGGTATGCAGGGAAAATCTCATAAATAGTTCTCTGCTTGGCGGGTAGATTGCTACGCCAGCAAAACAGATTGTATAAACAATGCTTACCCAAGCTGAAGCGACTTTTATCAAATGTTTTAAATTTATCATATTTTTTAAATTAATTAATTTAATTAAATTCGACCTTTATTATTTTAGTGCTTTGTTTTTTAAAAGTACAGCATTGACGGCCACAATAATAGTACTTAAAGACATAAACACTGCCGCCAGTGCCGGTTGAAGCAGTATGCCTTTAAAAGCAAGCGCGCCGGCCGCGAGAGGCAAGGCGAAAATATTATATCCGGTTGCCCAAAAAAGATTTTGGATCATTTTTGAATAGGTCAGCTGGGACAACTTAATAATTTTAACAATATCCCGGGGATCATTTCTGACGAGAATGATCCCCGCTGACTCAATGGCAACATTGGTACCTGCGCCAATCGCGATGCCAAGGTCAGCCTGCGCCAAGGCCGGAGCGTCGTTAATGCCGTCACCGACCATCGCGACCCTTAAGCCCCGACCCTGCAATACCTTCACCTTTTCAGATTTTTCGTGAGGAAGTACCCTGGCAAAATATTCATCGATGCCAAGCTCTTGGCTGACCCATTTTGCTACATCTTCGGAATCACCAGTAATCATCGTAGTTCGAATTCCGATATCCTTAAGTGCTTGTATTGCTTCACGGGACTCCTCCCTAATAATGTCGGCGAGAGCCAATGCTCCCAAAAGCACTTGATCTTTGACAATAAAAACGATTGTCTGTCCTTTTTTGCCGGCACCCTGAACCTGTTTAGTAAGTTCAACGGGAATATTGATTCCTATACTTTCAAGAAGCGATGGGCCGCCCACCATAACCTCTTTTTCTTCAATAAACGCTTTTACTCCTTTGCCTTTCAATGCTTCAAACTTTTTTGGCTCCTTTAGAGAAAGTCCTTGTTCCTTAGCTTTCGCAACAATCGCTTTTGCAATTGGATGCTCCGACAGGGCATCGAGAGAAGCGGCTAATTCCAAAATTTCATCTTCAGTATGATTGCCGACACTCCACACCTCCACGACTCCGAATTCTCCCTTTGTAAGCGTTCCTGTTTTATCAAACAGCACCGTATCAATAGTACGAGCAGCTTCCAAAGCGATTCTCTGTTTTACAAGAAAACCATTCTGTGCCGCTTTTGTTGTAGAGATTGAAGCAACAAGAGGCACCGCAAGCCCCAACGCATGCGGGCAGGCGATTACAAGCACCGCTACAAGCCTTGCCACAGCAAAACTAATTTCCGCGCCAGTCGCAAGCCAAGCGATCAGAGTGATAATGCCACTTGTAACGGCGACGATAGTTAAATATAGGGCGGCTTTGTCTGAAAGAATTTGTAATCGTGATTTTGATGCTTGCGCTTCGGCAACTAATCGCATAACTCCAGCGAGAAAGGTTTTTTCGCCAATATTTGCAATGTTAATTTTAAGCGCTCCATCACCGTTTATGGTACCTGCAATGACAGAATCCCCGTCTTTTTTAGAAACCGGCTTTGATTCTCCGGTAACCATAGACTCGTTCACATTTGATTCGCCGTCTATTATTTTGCCGTCCGCCGGGATTTTGGCTCCGGGTCGTACGAGCACCACATCATTCTCACGAAGTTCAGAAAGAGGAATAGTTTCCGTTTTCCCATTGCGAATAATTTCGGCAGTATCGGGGAGCAATTTAGATAATTCTTTTAGCGCGCCTTGCGCGCCACTTACCGCGCGCATTTCAAGCCAGTGGCCGAGAAGCATAATGGTTATAAGTGTCGTAAGTTCCCAAAATAAGACTTCTTCACCGGCAAAAAACGCATAGATGCTCCAGAAATAAGCCGCTGAAATGGCAATACTTATAAGCGTCATCATCCCGGGCAAGCGTGCTTGAATTTCTCGCCAAGCGCCAACGAGAAAAACCCAGCCGCCATAAAAAAATACAATTGAACCAAATATCAAGGGCATGTATGTTGATCCAGAAAATTCCGGCGGCGACCATTTAAAAATCTTTTCAATAACATCAGCGTACAATACCACGGGAATCGTGAGCATCAGACTTATCCAAAATTTTCTAAAAAACATTGCGGTGCTGTGGCCCGCGTGCCTGCCCGCCGTAGCTTTAGCGAAGGCTGGCCTACTTGCGGAATGATCATCATGAGGTGATTTTTTTGGGTCGCGCATAGAATGATCCATTTTCATTTCCATCCCCATCTCTTTTTTTATGAGAATGAGATTCATACCACATTCCGGACATATTCCAGGTTTATCCCACTGTACCTCCGGATGCATAGGACAGGTGTAAAAATTTTTAATATTATTTGTCATAATTTTATAGTTTAATTGTTGTTATTGCGTCTGTTTTTCCCTTATAAATAAATCGTTTTCGTAGCCCCGCATCGGGTGCGGGGTAAACTTCGCGGAGAAAACTCCTTATATTCCCCTTTATAAAAAAGAAAAACAAAATCGTATTCTTTTTAAGAGCTGGGGCGATAGCCCCAAAAGGAAAACATGTATTTCAGCTAACTCCTTTTTATACGAATATTCTTCGTTATAAAAACCAATTATTGTATTTTTTACGAAGTCTTGTTAAACTTGCACCCAAGTTATTGATCTCAAATTACAAATTATAGATATTATATTTTTACTCTTCACATTTTACCACAAACTCATCATGAACATTCACAGCCAACTCACTTTAACCGAACAAGAATTACTGTTAAGAAATTATAGTTCTAAAACTATCTCCAGCTATTTATCTGCACTCAAAAAATACTTAGTCTTTAAACAAGCGCGACTTTATAAATTAGATCTGCAAAATATCAAAAAATTTCTTCTTCAAGCTCAAAAAAACCACCTTTCACCTCAAACTCGTAATTTGTATCTCAGTGTAATTAAATTTTATTATTATCAAGTCATCAAAAATACGCAAAAAATTGAGCTTAGATTTGCTAAAAAAGCCAGTAGTTTACCGGTGGTTCTTTCTAGAAATGAAGTTAAACAACTCCTGCAAAATACCCTTAACGTCAAGCATCGCTTAATGCTGGCGCTTAGTTATGGAGCTGGGTTGCGGGTGAGTGAAGCAATGAGCCTGCGGGTGAGAGATCTTGATCTTGATCAACTCACCATTCATCTCAAACAAGCCAAGGGCAGCAAAGATAGAATTACAGTTTTCCCTCAAAAATTATCTACTAAAATTCAAAACCTCATTGCTGGCAAAAATCATCATAATTTTGTTTTTGAGAGTGAACGCGGAGGTAAGCTCACCACGCGCACCGCCCAACAAGTTTTTCAGCGCGCACGTCAAAAAGCCGGTATTAAAAAAAATGCCACCTTTCATAGCCTGCGTCACAGTTTTGCTACTCACTTATTAGAAAATGGTGTTGATGTGCGCTATGTCCAAGAACTGCTTGGCCATCAAAATATTCGCACCACCCAACGCTATACCCAAGTGACTAATCCGCAATTAAAAAACATTATTAGTCCTCTATGAAACCTCAAGCCACCATCGCTCGCTCTCATTTATCCCCCCTTATTCTCGCTATCGACACCTCTTGCGACGACACCTCGGCGGCAGTAACTAGTGGCATCACTGTATTGTCAAATATTATTGCCTCCCAATCCCAACTCCATACTCCTTATGGCGGGGTTTTCCCCACCGTAGCCAAGCAAGCTCATCAAGAAAACATTGATCAAACTATCAAATTAGCCCTTAAACGCGCTGGGGCAGCATCATTTGGCGCTGGGACAGCATCATCTGGTGCTAGGATTGCATCATTTGGCGCTGAGGTGGGGTGGGAGCAGATCCAAGCTATCGCAGTCACCCAAGGCCCAGGATTAGCACCAGCTCTAGAAGTAGGAATTGCCAAAGCCAAACAACTCGCTCTTAAACATAACTTACCACTCATCGCTGTCAACCATATTGAAGCCCATGCGCTTTCTCCACTCGCAAAGGCCAAACAACGAACATCCAAACCCATCACTCCCAGCCACCACTTCCCAGCCCTTGCCATCGTCGTTTCTGGCGGTCATACCGAGTTTATAAAAGTTTCTCAGATTGGTGAATATCAACGCCTCGGCGCTACTATTGATGATGCTGCCGGTGAGGTTTTAGATAAGGTTGGCCGTATGTTAAATTTAGGTTATCCTGCTGGTCCAATCATAGAAAAATTTGCCCAAAATGGGGACAGGAAAAAACACTTAATTCCGTTACCCATGACAGACCGAGAAGATTTTAATATGAGCTTTAGTGGACTCAAGACTTGGGCCCGAAATAAACTAGAAGAACTTGAGACCCAAAACTCACTTGATAGGCAAGGTGTTTATGACTTTACTGCATCATTTCAATACGGGGTGTTTAGGCATATTTGCTATAAATTGAACAAACTGCTAAAAAAGCATCAAGTTGTCGAAGTCTGGCTGGGTGGCGGAGTCGCAGCTAACATCCAACTTAGACGAATGATACGCGAAACACTCACGACCCATAGTCATAACTTTCTTTTGCCCAAAATTCAACTCTTAACCCCCTACACTAAACGCCTCTGCATGGACAACGCGGCTATGATTGGAATTACTGCTAGTTTTCAATTTCAACAGCAAAAATTTGTCAAAAACATCAATGACTTAGAACGCAAACCCCATTGGGAAGTATCCAGTTGGAAAATTGGCAAATGCCTTGAAAACTAGGCACCTAGTCTTCTTTAATTTTCCCCGCCACCCACCAATACAAGGCCCCTAAAACTAATATAGATAATGCAACTAGCCACACAATTATTCTGGAAACTAACAGCATTCGACTCCCTAGTCCCGATACTAAAGCCCAGGTTAAAATTACCGCTAGCAACCAGGCTAAAACTGCTGAAAATCTTAAGGCTGGTACAGTTAACTGTCTCTTTTTGAGTAGATGATCGGTCTGCCAAGAAGCAAACCAAACCAAACCAAACCCCATGACAATATAAATCCAGTGAGATAATACCTCATGGCCAAAAAAAACGCGATTAAAAAAATCTGGCACCAGAATTAAGGTCACGCCTAAGACCCAATGAAGCACATTGTCAATTTTTATAACTTCCCATGTCCGTTCCTGAACTTGGGAGAAAGTTATCCTCTCGAGAATTTTTTCATTACTAAATCGGGCAGGCTTGTCAAATCGGGCAGGCTCCGCTTTCACACCTGAGGTGTTCATAGTCAATATCCTCCATAATGGTCTCATCCTTTTCAATCTCATCTAAAACCCTCATAAACTCACTGATAGTGACTGGCTCCTCTGGTTGGTACTCATAAGCAGTCACACTTTGTTGAGGCATCACACTGCAAACTTTAACTTGACTTTGATACTTTTTAACCATCTCTGAATATTTTTTAAAACTGACTTTATCAGGATCATACTTGAGGGTATATGAAACTTGATTGCCTGTATCTGGCTCTAGGGGCAGGCCTGCCTGATCAACTCCTTGTAGCCAATATTTTTCTAACAACATCAGCCATCTATATTGTTCCTCTGGAGTAGCTTCGCTAGCAGTAATGAGCTTATCTCCCATGCCGATTCGGCAAATGAGAGGTTGAGTAGGAAAGCCGACTGCTGTCGAGCCTTGATAGCTCCTGAGTTCTTTGACTGGATAGCCCTTTTTTTTGTATTTTTTGACTTGAGGATCATCACTACGATACTGCACCCACCGGATGTACTCACGCATACTAGGCAGATGAGCTCCTTCGCTTAAAGCAAAAAGTTTAGATACTGTACCAGAGGGTTTAATGGTGGTGTTGGTATGAGGTACATTAACTTTTAATTTTTTGGCGTAACTCACTGCTTCCTCTACGACTGCCCGCTTAAACCGAGCAATGGTCTGCCAAAAATCTTGAGATTTTTCTTCATCAACTAGATCTCTAAAACTATAACCAAATTGATTCCAGGCAAACTCATGAATACCGGTCATGCCCACCCCAATTCGATTGGTTCGCTTGACTTCTCTGGCGTACAAAGCATCCATGGTATTAACCCGAATTAAAGCGCGAGTGGCGGCTCTGAAAGCCTCTTCTGCATCATCGACCGTCGGAGCAAAATAAGGCACTACATCGCCAATCACACAATAGCCACCCAACAAATTTAAAGAGATTTCTCCACAGGGATTGGGAATCTGTGTATAAACTTTAGCACTTGCGTTTCTAGCCGCATGAGCCAAAAACTTTTTAGTCCGATCCATAGGCTGATATTTATCACTCCCCGCATATTCACCATCTGCATAATCTTCCAAACCATCGTCGTTTTGAACTAGCTTGTGTTGATTAATAAATCCCGGTTCACCAGTACCATCTTCATAATGAGCTTTAATCATTGCCTCCAGTACTTTTTGGGCATGTTTAGTCCGCTGACGCCAGAATTTTTCATCAACTGTCACCGAGTTATTAGCACTCCACAGAAAACCACCCTTTTTGATAGTGATAAACTCAAATATTTCTGGGTCTGTCCAACGCTTGGTGGCAATCCGCGCACTACGTCTCGCCCCACCCACCAAAACACACTCAGCTAAGTAGTGATCAGCAAATAGGGCTTGCTTCCAGGGAGACATCCCCGCACCCTTGATTGAAGCTACTTTACCAATAGCTTGCATAAGTGGTTTTGGGCCAGACGAAGGACGATTCTGCATCCCTCTAATTGGCTGTCCTTTTTCTCTCACTTTAGAAAAGTCTAAAATTAACAAATCATCGCGATATTTTTTCTCATAAGCCATGATCTCGATCGTCTCCACCGCCTGAGCCCAGCCCTCTCGACTGTCTGGGACTTCGAACCAATGAACATGGCCATTGCTTTCACCATACTTGTGTTTAGCATCACGTACGTTCTCGTCGTCGCCCCAGACAAAATCTGGATGTTGGTCGCTAATCACACAGCGGACGTTGGGCATATGATCCCAATCCACTACGCACATGTCGTCATCGTAGGCCCGGCCGACTCCTGAACCATTCATTAATAAATAAAATAATATGAAAGAAGAAGCGGCGGTACTGCAGTTAGTAAACACCTCCAAATTCCGACCAGCTTGAGTATCATCGCCATGTTGAAGATGTCGTCCTGACATCAAAAGCGAACCATTGCTGATGTGTTTGCGTAAAATTTGATATTCTGCTTTTTGATGTTTCAGATCATCCTTAATTAAAGAGGTGTTGCCGACAGATACTCGTTCTGCCACCTCACTCCATTTTTCCCACCGCTCCCGACCAGTTTTGGGATTGGCCAGTTTCCGGAGGTAAGTTCTTCTAGCAACGGCTTTACCTAATCCCTGATCTAAGCGTCGATCCTCGAACTTCATTTGTTTTTTTGGTAGTATTTGGTTTTTTTGTAACATTTAATTTAGTTTTTCTATTTCGGAAGCGAAGTCCTCCAAACTCTCAAAATCTCGATAAACACTCGCAAATAATAAATACGACAATGGATCTAGCTTTTTCAACCGGTTGATCACCAAGTTGCCAATCTCCCAGCTTTTGACTTCATTGGTCCTTTTACGACGCAATGCGGCCTCAATTTCATCAATTAAAGCTTCAATGTCAGCCATTGAAACCGGACGTTTCCAGGTAGCTTTAACAATACCCCTTTTAAGCTTTTCTCGACTAAAATCTTCTTTAGATCCATCTTTTTTCATTACCTTAAGATCAATCCCCTCAACTCGTTCATAAGTAGTGAACCGCTTATCACATTGTTCACATTCTCTGCGCCTGCGAATCGAAGTCTGATCTTCTGCTTCGCGGGAGTCAACCACGCTGGTATCGGCGTAGTGACAGTATGGACACCTCATGTACAACTCCTTGTGGTTTTTAAATGCCCAAAGCACAAGATCTTGTGCTTTGTCGCAAGCAGGATTATCAGAGTCTCACACTTCAAACCCCCCTGTCAATATCTCAAAATATCTCAAAGGTGACTAATTACGTTTGCAATAAAAATGCCAAAATAATCCAAAGCTGAACACATAAATGAAGCAATTAATGAGAAAGTGATTGGCCCAAACGAAGTTTAATAGATTCACATTCACTAATTAGACGATCTACAACCGCTTTTTGGGCTGTGTCAAAATTATCCGCGATGATTTTAGCTTCCCACAAATAAGCAGTTAAGTGCTTTAACATCTTTAATCTGATTTCATTAGTAGTTTGAGCATCTAATGTTTCCTGAGTGGCATTAAGTAAATATTTCTGAGATTTAGTAAAAGCAGTTAGAGCCAAGTCAATCTTATTTTTATCTATCAGTTGACGAGCATAATCTAGGCGTCGCCAGCCGTATTCAGCTTGAAGCCAGAGTCTTTCTGGGAAAGGGGTAGTCTCCAGTTGAAGTTTATCAACCGTCATTAAAACCGGATAAAGGATATGGTCTGGCAAAATGGTGTTGTTTAAGTAAAACTGCCGATGACTAGCCTGAAATCCCGAGGAAGGATATGCCGCCGGCATTGAGGTATTAATTGAGATCATTACCATCAATACTCCTACAATAAGAGCGAAAATAGATAACCAAATTTGTGGTTTTTTCATAGAGCAATGATGAGGGGTGTAGTATAGCTACTTAGTTTCTGGCTGTCACTGTTAAAAATACTGCTAAAAATAGAGCAAAAGTGCCATGCCCCAGATAACATGAGACGTCACTAATAAATATGCATTTTGTTTTTGTGCGAATAGCAGACTTTGTCCAATGGCAAATAAAGTCAATAAACTCAGTATGGGAAATACACTCACGAGATCAAATCTTATAAACACGTTGGGAATATGAAATAACATGAAAATTAAAGTCACTAAAATCACCTGTTTAATGAGTGACCAATAAATAAATCTGTCTTGCACCACCGTCATCACAAAACTAAAGAAGAAGACAGTTTCAAAGAAGGCAGTAAATAAACCCCAGAGCATTTCCCACCAAAACTGATCAGCAAAAAAAATTAAAACTGGCTCAACTGTTCCACCGGTTTGCAGTAACCTAATAAAAACTGTTAAAAAACCAAACATACCGCCTATGACTAGCCCCTTCAGCATTCCTGACTGAAGATTTTTAAGCATAAAGCTATCAATAATGGGTCTAAAACCTGTCACATTGATATAAACCCAGACTGGCAAGCCAAAAAAAATGGCTTTACCAATAATCTCATCAAACCAAACTGGGAAATTAAATAGACTCCGGTAAAGGAACCACAAAATCAATGTAAAAATAATTACTGGAAAAAATACTTGATGAGTTAAATAACGACCGCGACTAGCTTGAGTAGTTGTTGAACTTTTAAATTTAGTGCTTGGCTTTTTTAAGGGCATCTAAAACCAGCTTTGAGGTTTCTTTTTTAGTACTAGAATAAGTATCTATGACTAGATCGTATAAGTCTGGATGCCAAAAATCAATTGGCTCCTTGGCTGATAGAATGCCGGGTTCAATAACCCATTGCTGCCATTCTTTTTCATAAAGCCGGCTCCATGTTTTTAAGTTGGTCAAATATCTTTCATGTAGGTGAACCTTAGCTTCTTTGACTGAAATTTGATCGCGGTTAACAATGCGGTCGATCCTTATCGCATCTTCACTACAAATCATCAAAATCTTTAAAACACCCTTAAGTTGCTGTGCCATAAATCCAGACAGCCAGGATTCTAAAATCCAAAATTGCTCGTTTTCGAGTTTTTCTCTCATCCCATAGTCAACTTGACGATCAAAATCATTTTCATAATGTGAGGCGTCGTGATGAGTGTTTTTAGAACCATCAAATAAGCCCTTTTGGGCTGCATAGGCTCGCATGAACTCGCCCCCAGAAAAACCATGCCAACCGTCAAGTTTCAACTCTTCCTTGAGCATATTTAATAAAGTGGTGGAGCCACTGCCTGGCAAACCAGAAATAGTGACGTTGGTGTAGTTATATTTAAAAATTTGTGGGGTCATATAACTCCTCTTATGTATTTAAATGTAGCCACTCAGGCGCAATAATATAGTATACCCTAAGTTGCAGATAATGGGTCTGATGAGAGATAATGGGGGTTCAACTATGTTAAATTTAAACTGGCAGAAAGCTTTTTTGCATAAGTTGTCTAAAAAACAGCTATCCAAAAAAAAACAACACTCGCAAAAATCTCCAGCGAAAAAATCTACTGCTCAGATTACCCGCATTGTTAAAACTTTGTTGTACCCAGTTACTCACCCTATTTTGCGCTATGTAACTGCAGTGGTATTTTCTCTGCTAATTATTGGGACTGGACTGCTTCTCCAACAACTTCCCTCTCCGCGGCGTCTGACTGCTAAAGATAATTTTGCTGTTAGTACCTTAATTTATGACCGTTACGGTAAATTATTATATGAAATTTATGCAGATGAGAATCGTGTTCCAATTAAACTAGAAGAACTTCCGCCCCATGTCTTACAAGCCACGGTTTCCATAGAAGATAAAAATTTTTATAAACATTGGGGGTTTGATGTAAGCGGAATTATCCGAGCCATACGCAATAATCTCCTGAGTACGGACGTTGAGGGCGGATCAACCATTACTCAGCAATTAGTTAAAAATGCTTTTTTAACCAAAGAAAAAACTCTGCAACGAAAATTTAAAGAACTAGTTTTGGCCGTCCTAACAGAGATCATGTACTCCAAAAAAGAAATTCTAGAAATGTATTTAAACTACATTTCTTATGGCGGTACGGCAGTCGGGGTGGAAGCAGCAGCACATAAATACTTTGATAAAAATGCCAAAGATTTAAATCTTGCTGAAGCATCTTTATTGGCTGGATTACCCCAAGCCCCTAGTCGCTATTCACCTTTTGCTTCTGATCCTCAAATCTCACGAGATCGACAGGCAGAAGTGCTACGCAGAATGATTGAAGATGGCTACATTTCACAGCTGCAAGCACAAGAAGCTCAAGGAACAATTCTAACCTTCGCACTGTCTGAAACTAATATTCAAGCACCTCACTTTGTATTTTATGTCCGAGATTTATTGTATGAAAAATACGGAGAAGAAATGGTCGAAAAAGGCGGACTAAGAGTTCATACCACCCTAGATTTAGACCTACAAAAGGCAGTCCAGGCATCAGTATCTGCAGAAGTTAAACAGCTAGCTCGCCATCGAGTCAGCAATGGTGCCGCTCTAGTGACTAAACCTAATACTGGTGAAATTCTCGCCATGGTTGGAAGCACCGACTACTTTAATAGTGAAATTGATGGCCAGGTTAACATTGCATTGCGATCTCGCCAGCCAGGCTCTTCAATCAAACCTCTCATGTATGCCACTGCTTTTGAAGAGAAAAAACTAAATCCCGGGAGCATTTTAATAGACATCCCCACGTGCTTTGATGTACCCGGTCAACCGCAATACTGTCCTAAAAATTATGATGGCACTTTCAAGGGTCCAGTTACTATCCGTCGCTCACTAGGCAACTCACTTAACATTCCAGCGGTAAAGGCAATTAGTACCATTGGCGTTGAAACTTTTATGGATCAAGCTACAAAGATGGGGATCACAACTTGGAAAGATCCGGCTAATTACGGCCTATCTCTAACTTTAGGGGGTGGTGAAGTGAGGATGATTGACATGGCCCAGGCATTTGGAGTTCTAGCCAATCAAGGAGTTAAAGTCCCACTCACTCCAATCCTAAAAATCGAAGATTATACTGGTGAAGTCTTAGCAGAAATCAATATTGAGGATCGCTTGGGAGACCTTAGCACCCTGATGGAGTTTGACCAAGAATCAGCTGGTGATCTTAGGCGCGTCATGAACCGCGCCCCAGCCTATCTAGTTAGCCACATCATGCAAGATAACAATGCTCGCGTAGAAGCTTTTGGCCCTAGCTCAAAACTAGTTATTCCCGGAAAAATTGTCAGTGCCAAAACCGGCACCACTAATGACCTAAAAGACAACTGGACAATTGGTTTTACACCACAGTACTTGGTTGTGAGTTGGGTAGGTAATAATGACAATACCCCCATGAACCCATACTTAGTTTCTGGAGTAACAGGAGCAGCCCCAATTTGGAATGACATCATGAATTTTATCTTACAAGGTCAAGAATCAGTTTGGCCACAAAAACCTAGTGACGTAGCTCAGGCCATGGTCTGCGCCAATGGAATGCCGGCGCAATATGCAAATGAGGAATGTCGATTATTAAATCAAGAAATGTACTGGGAAGCTAGTTATCCCTCTAACTCTAGAGTAATTGAAAAAGAGGTTTGGATTAAACCAGAAACAGGCCTACCACCTGTTTACGGCGAACAAGCCGAGGGCTTAGTTCTAGAAAGACGCACTCTTTATCAAGACCCAGTGACCGAACTTTACTGCGCCGACTGCCGCCGCAACTTAGATGAAACGGGTAAAATCCAATACGAACGACACGTAGTAAATGAACAAACCACTGCCCGCATCCATAATGACTAAGCGGATATTTTTAATCGCTGTAGGTTTATTAAGCTTTTTTCTGGCCTTAATTTTCTCTCTGTGGTATTTTGCCGAAGTTCCATTAACTTCCCCCCTTAGTTCACTAACTGCATTTAATTTTATTAATCAAATTACTTCTAAGAACAATAATAAGATTGTTTATGGATTCATCCCGTACTGGAATTTAGACGAGGTTAGGATTCAACCAGAATTAACCCACTTGGCTTACTTTGGGCTAACGATTGGCGCTGATGGACAAATCGTAACTAAAGAAAATAGCGGCCCAGAACCAGGCTATAAACATCTGCAAAGCGATAAGTTTTTGGAAATTTCAAGTCTGATGGAACAACAAAATAAAAAAGTAGAAATCGTGCTAACTCAGTTTAATAACGACACCATCGTCTCTTTATTAAACCAAGAAAAAAGCATTCAAAACCTGCTTACTTCACTTGATTCTATTTTATTGGCCTATCCAGTGAGTGGAATCAATTTAGATATTGAATATACCGGTCTAGTGACTGACCAATTGCGCCAAAAATTTGTGCAGTTGGTGGTGGCAATTAGTCAACACTTAACCCAAAAATACGATCAAGTGACATTTTCAGTTGATATGTATGCTTCAGCCGCCACCAAACCTCAAATCTGGGATGTGGCTAAGATTGAGCCATATGTTGATCACATTATTGTCATGGCCTATGATTTTCATCAACGCTCTTCACCCCAAGCTGGACCAGTCGCACCTCTTTTTGGTGGACGAGAGTATTGGGACAGTGATGTTAATCAACATTTAGCAGATTTTGTTAAACTAGTCCCAAAAGAGAAAATCCTCTTGGGAGTGCCATTTTATGGCTACGAGTGGCAGACTACCTCGCGTGATCCTCAGGCTCATACTTTTCCCCAAACGGGTAGTACAGCCAGCATAAAAAGAGTTAAAGAAATCATCGCCGTCACACAAGAACTTAAGGTAGAGCAATCCTGGAATGACCAAGCCCTCTCTCCCTATTTATCTTATCTTGAAGATGACAAAATTTTTGTGATTTACTATGAAAACTCTCGCTCTTTATCTTACAAACTAGACTATGTTAATCAATTAAATTTGAGAGGAATTTCTATTTGGGCATTGGGTTATGAAGATAGCTCTCGCGAGTTGTGGGATGTGATCAGTAATAAATTATAGGCTTTTTTTCATCAACTTTTTACTGAGATAGGTTGTCTGATTAAAGAGCTGATGATATGATCGCCCCATGAGTAAGATAAATCCTATAGCTTACGGAAATAGATTAAAGCTTATTCTAAAAAAACTAGGACCAATATATCTATTATTCCAATTTAGCCCCTTCGTAAGACCTAAAATAACATCTCCGCAGAAAAAAACATTGGGTAGTTCAGCTCTCCAGGGTTGGTCCATGATTGACCTCATGGAATTATTAAAATTGCCTCCAGTTAAATTTAAGAAAATTCAATTAACTCCCACACGAAAGACTGCTTTAATTGGTACGCTAATCATATTTCTGCTTGGTGGTGGATATAGTTTTTATTTATTAATTATTAAAGATTTGCCTAACATTAGTCAGCTTAATGGACGTAACCAAATTGTTTCGACTAAAATCTTGTCGCGAGACGGACAAGTATTGTTTAGGATTTACGAAAATGAAAATCGCACTTTAGTCAAACTCAGTGATATTCCGCAACACATGATTAATGCCACCATCGCCATAGAAGATAAAGATTTTTATTATCATCATGGTTTTTCTATTAAAGGCATTATGCGCGCTCTAGTTGCCAACAGCCAAGACCTGACTATTCAACAAGGCGGTTCAACTATCACTCAGCAATTGGTAAAAAATCGCTTACTTAGTCCAGAGCGAACAATTCAACGAAAAATCCGCGAGTTAGTCTTGTCTGTATTGATAGAACTTAAGTTTAGTAAAGAAGAAATTTTAGAGATGTACTTCAATCAAGTTCCCTATGGTGGTTCCACTTATGGCGTAGAAGAGGCAGCTCAGCGTTACTTTGGTAAAACTATTAGCCAATTAAATTTAGCAGAAAGCTCTATGCTAGCTGGTTTACCCGTGGCGCCATCTATTTATTCTCCTTTTGGCGCAGCGCCAGAACTGGCTAAGCACCGCCAGTTAGAGGTATTGCGCCACATGGTAGAAGATGACTATATTGATCAAGCTCAAGCTGATGATGCTTTCAAGTTGTCACTCAATTTTAAACACGATGTGATTGACATTAAAGCACCTCATTTTGTGTTTTATGTTAAAAAACTTCTCTCGGAACAATATGGCGAAGCTGTAGTTAATCAAGGTGGGTTGGAGGTCACTACTACCCTAGATTTAGAGTTGCAAAAAGTAGCCCAAAAAATTGTGACGGATGAGGTCACTAAACTCACTAGACTGCAGGTGAATAATGGTGCGGCGTTAGTTACCAAACCACAAAGTGGCGAAATTTTGGCTATGATCGGCAGTAAAGATTACTTTGATTTTGAGCATGATGGGCAGGTTAATGTCACTCTGCGACCGCGCCAACCTGGCTCCTCTATTAAGCCCTTAACTTACTCAATTGCCTTAGAGCAAGGTAAAAATCCCAGCACTATTATTGACGATAGCCCCATTACCTACCATAGCTTAGGGAGTCCTCCTTACAGCCCACAAAACTATGATGGAAAATTTCATGGCAAAATCACGCTACGAGAAGCTCTGGCTTCTTCTTATAACGTCCCAGCAGTGAAAACGTTAGCTGAAATTGGAG
Organism: Patescibacteria group bacterium; assembly: GCA_018830045.1. Classification (GTDB taxonomy): domain Bacteria; phylum Patescibacteriota; class Microgenomatia; order UBA1400; family PJMF01; genus JABBGTR01. The sequence continues at coordinate 32,527 of JAHJTF010000020.1, forward strand.
TTAGCAATATGCTAGATAAAGCCGAAACTATGGGCATAGATACTTGGCAAGATCGACAAAGATTTGGCTTATCGCTCACTCTAGGAGGCGGAGAGGTCACCATGACAGATATGGCTGAGCTCTATAGTACTTTTGCCAATGCTGGCACCACGGTAGAACTTAATCCCATTTTAGAAATTAAAAACTCTCAAGGCGAAATTTTATATCGCAATACCTGTGTGTTGGAAAATAGAGGGTGTCAACAAAACAAAACACTTAGTTCTAAGGTAGCATATCAAATTTCCGACATCCTCTCAGACAATCGCGCTCGCTTGGCTGCTTTTGGTCCGCACAGCGTTTTGTATATTCCTAATCAACAAGTGGCAGTTAAAACCGGTACTACCAATAGTCTCAGAGATAACTGGACTGTTGGTTATACGACTGATCGTTTAGTTGCTGTCTGGGTCGGCAATAATAATAATCAACCCATGAGCTATGTGGCCTCAGGCATTACTGGAGCCTCTCCAATTTGGAATCAAATCATGCGATTGCTTTTAGATGAAAAAACCCCCCATGTCTTTCCTCTCCCAGAAGGATTTATTAAAGTTAAAATTTGTGCCATCACTGGTACTCTTCCCTGCACGAGCTGTCCCAATATTACTGAAGAGTTATTTATTCCGGGCAGTGAACCTCAAACACATTGTTCGCCTGAGTGGTTTGAGAAAAAAGAAGAACAACTGCAAAAAATGGAACAACTTCAGAAAAATCGCGATCAAATTTTAAACGGAGCTAGTGCTAATTGAACTTCACAAAACCCTAAATTATTTATTTTTTATAGCCACTGCCTTAGCTTCAATTATGTCGACCACTTGCTTAATATGAAGATCGCTGGTATCAATTACAGTTGCATCTGGCACAATCTGCAGAGGATCAATGGCTCTTTCCATATCGCGCTTATCCCGCACCAGCATCTCGTCATAAACCTGTTGATAACTGGCATCATGACCCTTAGACTGCTCCTGAAGATGACGCCGTTTAGCTCTGACAGTCTCTGAGGCAGTCAAAAATATCTTGAGATCAGCGTCTGGCAAGACTTTAAAGGTGATATCCCTACCCTCCATCACTACATCATGACTAGCTGCTATTGCCTGCTGTTTGCTAACTAATACTTTTCTTAACTGAGGATATTGAGCCACAATGGCTGAATTTTTACTCACCTCATCAGTCCTAATCTGCCAGGAGATGTCTTCGCTATCTAGTAAAACAGTGATTAAACGCCCATCTTGTTGCGACTCTGAGGGATTAAGTAACTCAATTTTTGCTTTTTCTACAATAGCTGCCACTTTGTCCTCATCATTTAGATCAATGTTATTGCGTAGGGTCAATAAGGCAGCGGTGCGGTACATAGCTCCAGTATCGATATATAAAAAGCCCAGTCTCAGAGCGACCAATCTAGCGACCGTACTGCAACCAGCAGCAACGGGACCATCAATAGCGATTTGAAAAAATTTGGGCATTTTTATCAAGCCTTTCTTTGAGTTGCTTCTAACATCTTAACTCGTTTTGAAATTTCATCCATCACTTGCTCAATACTTAAGTGAGTTGTATCTAACTGCCAAGCATCTAGAGTGGGGCGCAGGGGGTCAATCTCACGAGTCATTTCACGAGTATCTCTAGACACTATGTCTGCTTGAACTTGCTTTTTAGTGACTTTTTCACCTACCTGCTTGAGTTGTTTTTGTTTACGCTTAACTCGTTCTGCTTGATCGGCAATCATGAAAATTTTTAAATCAGCGTCCGGCAAAACCTTACTTCCAATATCTCTGCCTTCCATAACAATTCTTTTACCATCACACATATCTTGTTGGAGTTTAACTAAAATTTTTCTTACTTCTTTGTGAATGCCGATAATAGAAGCGCCTTCGCCGATCTCTAGCTCACGGATTTTCCAGGAAACATCTTCATTATTGAGATACACAGACACAGGGCGACCATCTTTTTTTTTGCCAGCTGGACGAGCTAGACGAATATCTATTTTAGCCGCCAATGTAGCCACAGCTGGACCATTATGCCAATCAATCTTATTTCTTTGAGCTGCCAAAGCCATGGCTCGGTACATGGCCCCAGTGTCGATGTAAGTCATCTTAAGCTGATCTGCCAACTGTTTGGCGATGGTGCTTTTGCCCGAAGCAACCGGCCCATCAATAGCAATCTGAAAAGATAAATTAGGTCTTTTTGGCATACATCGAACCAGGGCAGGCTTTCCTGTACTTTGAAAACAGGAGAAAATTACTTCTTTTTTTTGCGAGTAGCACTTTTTTTGTGCTTGGGTTTAGACTTAGCTTGAGACTTCTTTGTCTCTACTATCCATTCTTCTCTATCTGAAGTTAACAACCCACCCAGTCCGACAACGATTAAAATTAACGGCCAAAAATTCCAGAATTCTCGGGGAAGCATGCCTATATTAGAGGCTAAAAAAATAAACCCCATGATGACTAATGTGGCTGGCCAAAAAACGTTTTTGGGCATAAAAACTCCTTTTATTAACTAAATTAGCATGTAAATTAAACCTTTACACGCACACTTATATTAAAGAGGAAAAGGAGCCAGGGTGCAAGGACCCGTTTAGCAGGACCCTTAGCTCCATTACATTTTTAGATGAGTCAAAACGCCCTGTTGCAGTTTATGATGCATATATTACCCGAAGATATTTGCTATATGTGTGTATATATGATTATCTATTTATAGTGCAAACAACAATAAGTTGATAGTTAGGAAAATTTATGACAGAGAATAATGACACCATGAGTTTAAAAGACATGGGATTTACTGCAAGCGGAAAACTATCAGAAGGCCAAGGTCTTATTGGAGTAAGACAATTAGCAAAATCAATAGAAAAAGGAGATTTGGGTAGACTTGATGAAAGCGAGTATCGGGGTGGAGCTGGATTTGTCGATAATATGTTGCGCATGACAAAGGCATTAATTGGTCGAGATACAGTTAGCCAGGAGGTGCGCGAATTCATTGGCTGGATCAGAAAAGATGGCGCTGAAGATTATAAGGCAAGGACCGAGGCCTTTTTGGAGTTGAATGGTCAGGAGCAAATTGAACGTATGGCTGGTGGAGATGAAAACATTAAAGGAGCTCTAGAAACTCTTTTTGCAACTCATCAGCGTGGACAAAGTGGAGATTTGGCTAATTTTAAAGATCTATTAGGAGATGTATGGCAAAAAGTTGAAGAGTGGAGACAAGGTCAATACGAAACAGATAGAGAGATGATTGATGAATATATGAAAGGTGCAGAAACTGCCAAAACTGAAACATTTCATTCTCTATGGGAAATGTGGGATCTGCAGGAGAAGAAAGATTTGGCTAATCGAACAGGCAATTATATTAGGAGCAGCGATCACAATAGAGTAATCAGCCCTGCTGGAGAGCATGGATCAAGGAGAAAGGCGTTAGAGGGCGGGAAAATACGCAGGGCTTGGGCATTAGTGAAAGGATTGCCTAGAGAATTAGGTGAACGAGGTAATGCCTTGGCAAGGGTTGAGGGTGTATCCGAAGCACGTAATTTAGCAATCCAAGGTGGGTTAAGTGAACTAAAACACGATGCGCTGAATCGAACACAAGATGGGAGTCTTGAGAGAGCTGAGATGTATGTACGCGGAGTTATTACTAGAGATGAGCTCGGAACAGAGCCTCGTCACTGGAGCAGAACTTTAGATGATTTGACTACCAGGGAAGAAGAGCGTGTTAGTAGTGGTGGTAAAAAAAATACGCGTTATCTCAGGCGTATTGCAAAAATGCGAGCAGGCGGCGAAGTTAGGGGAGCAAACAATGGTGGAAAAATAGCATATTACGAAACGTTGTATACAAATATGGAGGCTAGCGCACATGCCACATACGATAGTAAAAAAGCAGAGTGGAGTAAGTACGCACTAAAGCCAGAAGGCGGATTTGCCGCTGGTTTAATGCCCGCACCACTCACTGAAGCGGCGATGAAACTATCCGCCTTGGGAATAGATGGGACATTAAAAATAGTAAAAGGTGTAGATGGCACTATTGGATTGGCAATCGAATCGATGGATGGAGTAATGGCTGATTGGTCTCTTGGACGAATTGCTGAAGCTTGCGTGGGAAGAGAACTTGCTGGAGAAACACACCAAAACTCTAGAACCAGAGAAACAGCTCGAGCCTTGCGAGGTGCCGAAGCAGTTTGGCAAAGATCAGCCATGCTCGCTGGACGCACTGCAGACACTCTCGAATTTTCTCGTACCTCACCCGCCATATTGCACGTTCCTGGTGCTTTGATGATAGAAGGCGCAGACCTAGTATTAGGCGGAGTAAGTGTGGGAGAGAAATCTGGACAAATCATGGAGTCACTAACCGCTAGAAATGAAAGATTATTAAGCGCACAAGCCTTAATGGTCCAAGAACGAAGCAACGTGAGGGGCAACGAGTATCAAGACGCAAGAGACATGGTGGATCAAGAGATAAATGAAATTTTTGCAGACTTACCCGAACAGTTTGAAAATTGGGAAGCAATGAATGAGTGGAAAAATAAAAAAGCTTTGGCTTTTGCTAAATTTGGCGGTTTAGCCATTCGACAGCGAATGTTGGATGCTATTGGGAAAATTACTGATCCAGACCAAATGCAGAGTGAGTGGGGGAAAATCTTGAATGCAGGGAGTGCGAGACGTACAAAATTAGAAGTGCTTGGTTTAGAAAGCCATGATGGCAGAAGAATCAACCGCACTGAAAGACAAGTCCCACTCTTAGATCAAATTATCATTGCGAAGAAGCGCATGGCTGAAGGAGATGAGGGGTTAGCATCACAAGAAATAGGTACTTCCACAGGCTATGATAGCGTTCTCGAACATGCTACTTTAACGGAATTAACCCAAGCCCAAAAGAGGTGGTTGGAAATCCAAAAAAAGCGTATGGACAGAAGAAGTAAGTTAGATTCCATGTGGGAAAGCTTGCCGAAGGCGGCAGGCGCTACTGCTGGAGCATTTGCAGGCATGTTTGCCTTCCAGTTTTTAGGGAACCATTTTCATGAAGTTGTAGCTAAGCTGGGTATAGATTTGGGAGATGCCAACGAACAATTGCGGTATGCTCAAGAAGCCTTAAAAGCTGCTGGCGATCCTGCTAATTTTATTAGCCCAGAATTTGCGCCAACTCATCAGAGTTGGGCAGAAGCTGCAGGACAAGGTCAGGTTGGAGCTATACAAAACCAAGCAGTGGAGCTAGGCAAACAAATATTGAAAGGCAAAGTGAGTGAAGTTATTTCACATGGGATGTCTATATTTTCTGGTTTAATTACACTGGCATCAACTGGTTTTGCAGGCATGAGACTAATGGGCGGGGCGGCTACACCATTTATTGGCGGCGGGGTTGCCAGAATGACTGGATTTGTCGAAGAACAACCAAAGATACAATAAAAGGAGAACTATGACCAATAAATCAGATTTTTTAGATGCCTTACGATTACTCGTAGGACGCGCTGAGCTAGAAGATAGTGAAAGGGAACGAATGTTAGCTTTATTAACAGAAGGCCAGTTTGGTACGATAGAGCTTGATGAGTTAAACAAAATTGCAAGCATTGTTGAATCAGAAAAAGCCAATCTTGAAAGAGAGATTCTAGAGTCAAGTGACCCAGATTTGATTAACGAAATGAGCGATACTGTAGAGGCACTTGAGCAAATAGAATATGACTCCGCCACCAAAACTTTTGAAGAATTAAGCGCTAGCGATAATTTAAATAGTGCAAAAAATATATCTGGTCAATCACTGCTTGATAAATTTGCTGGCATCCAGTAAAACGCATCTTACTACCACCGCCCCTTCATTTCCCGCGCCGTGTCCCGCGCCTGAGCTTTTTTCTTTAAATCTTGTCTTTTATCGTGCTGTTTCTTGCCACGCGCCACAGCAAATTCCAACTTAATATTTCTATCTTTTAGCACAAACGCCAACGGAATCAACGCCCGACCTTTTTGCGTGCTCAGTTCTTCTATTTCTGCCAATTCTTTTTTATGCAGTAATAATTTGCGCGTTCTTTTAGGATCATAATCGTGGTTATCGGCAAATTTATAGGGAGTAATTTGAGCATTTAATAAATAGGCTTCACCACTTAATAACTTGACATAACTCCCAAAAAAACTCCCACTGCCAGCTCGCAAGCTCTTCACTTCTGCTCCAATCAAGACAATCCCAGCTTCAAACTTTTTGAAGATTTCATACTCATAAGTAGCGCGGCGGTTTTTTAACAATAATTTACCCGACATGTTCTTATTGTATCAGGCCCTCCCAGTATAAGTGGCAAGACAAATATAGAAAAACTAGATACTCATGGCATACACAATCGAACCACTCACCGCAAAAACTTTTTTCAGTTCCTCACTCACAAACAGGGTGGTTGTTGAAGCTAACGAATCACTTTTAATCTCTTTTAAAAATTCACCTTTTTTTGTCAGTATCACTAGTCTTTTTCCAGCTGGCTCCAAAAGATATAAATTCTCTAGATCTTCGCTGGTTGTAATTTGCAGATTTTGTGAAAAAGGCTCAGCCAACCCAACAATCTTGAACTCTTGCTCCCGGCCAGAAGCTAGTTTATGCAGTCCGCCTTCACGAGTGGTCACCCAAACATCACCATCAATAGCCCAGGAAGAAGCTTGATGATAATCAAAACTAACCGCCCCACTCATCCAGCCAATAGGATCAGAATAACCTTTTTCTTGTTTAGCATAACGATAGATATTTCTCTTTTCAGGATTAAGCACATAGATATAAGTAGCAAAACTTTCTAGCAAAATCGCAGTCTTATTAGAATCTCCCTCGGCAATAATTGCAGACAGAACACTATTCTCATTCCCTAAATCCTTTTGAAAAATTCCTTGACCCAAAACAGTGAGAGTTTGATCAGTTATTTTTAAATCTATTAAGCGTTTCGCTATAGACAGATCAATTGCACTAACCTGCTTTTTCTCTAGATCTAAAACAATGGCTTGTTTTCTATCAGCATCTAATAACACCACCTGTTTGCTAGTTGCATCGACACTACTTGCCACAAACTCGCCGTCAACTAATCTTAAATCATAAAAAATTTCCAGTTGGCCAAACTCTTCTTGCCCTGAAATCTGATCAAACAACTCGCGGGCGGTTGTAAGCTGATCACTCACGAGTGTCTTGGCTTGTTTTTGATCTTTAAAATCTTGTTCTAGCTGTATAAGTTGGATAATTGCTTGACTCACAGTTTCTCTAGCTAAAATTGGATCTGTAGTAACCTGATTTTTGGCTAAGACTATTTGCGCAGTAATCGGAGTTAAAACGGCATTGGCGGCTTTGACTTGTTTCCTGATTTTCAAAGTCATAAAGCCAATCAAACTCACCATAACAATAATTCCTGCCACAATTGGTAAAACTACTCTGATGAGATGACGTGGGGATTGAGGTTTGAGATAAATATCTTTAGCAATTAGTCTTCGCACTAACACTACCGTTGCTTGGGCAGTCTTAATCATTAAATTTTTAAGTCTAGATAATATTTGCACCAATTTAATTAAAAACTGCTGCCAGTGGATACTTTTCACCAAAAAAGCTATTTTCCCAGACAAACTATTGATTTTTTGCCATACTTTACAAAATACAATCAGCGCCGGATAAGGGGGCTTTATTTGACCAAGTTTAGATAAATCTTGCTCTGATAGCGATAGGGGTGCAGTATTTTGAGTGTGAAGAATAGATCCATCGGCATTACGATTCTTACCCGCCCCTCTTAAACGTAGGGCTGGAGGAATATCTAGGAGTTGTTCCTCTTTAACGCCTACCTCTACCTCCTTTATTTCCTCTACCTCCTTTATTTTCTCTACCTCCTCCACCACCCCTATCTCATCGGGTACTATCTCAATATCTTCTTTAAACTCTCGCCCGCCTGTGACAAAAGCAATACTAGATAAAGAAGAGTCGTCTAAACCATGCAAGCCCGGAATAATTGAGGTCACCACGCTGTCAGTATCAAAACCACTGATAAATTTTTGCTCGATTTCATTTAAAAAATCGCTCGCTTGAGCTGTAGCTAAAACTACTATGTCCCCGGCTTTGCGCTTCCCTTCAATAATTTTTAGATCGTCAAGAGAGCTTAATAATATACCTGTTCTATTACTACGTTTTAAAAATACACTCCCACCCGACACACCCAAAATAATTCGGTTTGCTTTGAAAACCCCGCAGACTAACGTGAGGGTGACATCAAACTGCTCTATCTCTTTAATCAACCCAGCCATGAATTTGTGGAGCTCCTGTGAAGACCTGGCTTGAGCTTGTGAAATTTGTTCAGTTAAATCTCGGCCGACGTTGCCAGCATGATCACCAGAAATAGAAAAAGCGCACACTAACTGACCAGAAGAATGATAGCTTGAAGCCACCTGAGACCAACCACTAAATTGTGGTAAGCCTACGACGGGAGTAACGTCGACTTTATACATTGACCTTATTTTATCATACTAGATCAAAGACTAACGACAAAAAATAACAAGACTAAAATAGCCAAACCAAAGTGAACAAAACCAATTATTCTCAGATGTTTAGAAAATGAAGTCACTAGAGATTTTTGCATAGAATAGATTTGTTTAATCACCACCGCTGAAAACACTAGATATAGTACTCCGGCTACGACAAAGAGCAGTTTGAGAAAGCTAAAAAATAGTTCAGTTAAATCTGCTGGCATTATTTAACTCTTCCTTCTAGTTTTTCACGTTCTTCTTCTACTAACATTTCATTCAAAAATTGAGTGACTTTAGTTGGGTATGGGACATCTTCAAACTCAAACTCTGTCCGTTCAGCCGCAGTTTGAATTTGGACTGTGCCAAAATCAAATAAAGATTGGATCACTCCACTATTCACAGCCGTAATATCTTCGATTTTATCTAGTTTGGCCGCAGAAAAATTGCGATAAATCAAAGACAAAAAATCAATATCAATAATCCGCTCGTCTGTGACGATGTAAACGTTGTAAAACCAAGTCAAAAATGACTCAAGAGCATAGCCTGCGGTAATTAAATACCAAAAGAGTTTAATAGCGGTTTGAAAATTCCATGCCAGTGCTCCATAAAAATCAACATATGAAAAAAACATGGGCATGATCAGCAGTGCAATGGAGATTAAAACTTTTCCTACCTGCGTGATGGGGTGCTTTCTTAGCAGTAGCAATACGCACTCATCATCAAGTTGTGAGTCAAAAGAATACACCATTAAGGGCTTGGGAGCATAAGAATCAAAAGGATTTCTAGAGGATTCCTCACGCCGCATGACTTCTGAGTAGTGATCAACTGCCTCTAGTGGTGAAAGTCTTTTTTTAACAAAATCTCTAACTTTATCTTTGTAGACTTTATCTTTGGAAGCGTCAAATATATCAGGCATGTATTAACTATTATACCAAACTAATCCTGCTCTAAAACGGCCAGAAAGGCTTCTTGGTTTAGCTCCACACTTCCCACCTGTTTCATGCGTTTTTTACCCTTAGCTTGTTTTTTAAGTAACTTCATCCTGCGAGTTCTGTCCCCACCATAAAGTTTAGCTGTCACATCTTTACGATAGGCTTTAATAGTTTCTCTGGCGATAACTTTCCCACCGATCGCAGCTTGAATTGGAATTTCAAATAATTGACGCGGGATAACTTCTTTCAGCTTGGCAACTAGTTTCCGACCACGTTGCTCTGCTTGAGCACGGACTGTCACAAACCCCAACGCTTCCACTGATTCACGACTAATTAAGACATCAACCTTGACCGCATCGATTGTTTGATAACTTGTCACCTCATACTCCAATGAAGCATAACCCGACGTTAATGATTTGAGTTTATCGTGAAGATCAATAATCACTTCAGCTAAAGGAATTTCAAACTCCAATCTAGTTCTGACTCCCATGGGATGACTATTGGTGAGCCGACCGCGTTTATCTTTCACAAATTGAATAATGGCACTTAGATATTGATCTGGAGCGTAAATTATCGCTGTTGTCACTGGCTCGGCAATTTTTTTGATTAAACTCTGGTCAGGCATCTCAGAAGGCGAATGAATTTTCATCACCCGGCCATTGGTTTGAGTAATTTCATAAATTACTGAAGGAGCAGTGGCGATTAAATCTAGATCAAACTCTCGCTCTAAGCGTTCTCTAATAATCTCACCGTGCAAAATACCCAAAAAACCCACACGCAGACCATTGCCCAAAGCCTGTGAGTGAGTTCCCTGATACTGCAAGGATGAGTCATGTAGTGCCAACTTATCCATACTGTCTTTCAAAGCAGTAAAATCATCAGCATCAACCGGATATAGCTCCATGTATACCATTGGGGTTGGTTCTTGATATCCAGGCAAAGGTTGAACATCTTTCTTATGATCAGCTTCAACGACCGTATCGCCAACTCTGACTTTTTTGATATCTTTTAAGCCTGTAGCTAAGTAACCGACTTCTCCGGCCATGAGTTGCTGGCGAGGTCGCATCTGGGGTGAAAAAATTCCGATTTCAATCGGGGTGAAGTTGGCTGTAGTAGATAATAACTGCAATTTTTGTTTGGCTAAAACTCCATCAACCACTCGCACATAAGCCACTACCCCCTTGTGAAAATCATACTTAGAGGTCATTACCAAAGCCCGCAAAGAATCACTTGGATTACCTGTGGGGGGAGGAATTCTATCAATAATAGCCTGGAGCAGTTGATCTACGTTTTGACTAGTTTTAGCAGAAACAGTTAAAATTTCCTCTTCTGTAAAACCCAAGCTTTCCATCACCTCTAGTTTGACTGTTTCTAAATCAATATTGGGGAGATCAATCTTATTTAAAACTGGAATGATGGTCAGACCCAGACGTTTAGCTTTTTCAAAGTTGGATAAAGTTTGGGCTTGAACACCCTGAGAGGCATCAATGAGTAGTACCGCTCCTTCACCAGCCGCCAGAGACCGACTGACTTCGTAACCAAAATCGACATGCCCAGGAGTATCAATTAAATTAAGCGTATAGCCATGATAATCCATGCGCACTAGGGCTAATTTAATAGTAATTCCACGCTCTTGCTCGATTGGGTTACTATCTAGCATACGTTCTGTGAGATCCCGCGCAGATACAGTATTAGTTATGAGTAAAAGCGCATCGGTTAAAGTAGTTTTACCGTGATCAATATGAGCAATGATAGAAAAGTTGCGGATTTTTACTGCCACAGAGCTTATTTTAACAGCTTAGTCAGCTGTGATTTCAACCGAGCCGCTTTATTGGCATGAAAAATATTTCTTTTGACTGCGCGGTCAATAGCTGTTTGGGCTGTATTTAAATTGTCTTGAGTTGATTCAAGACGCATTTTTTTCATCGCCGTCACCGCCGTCGATTTAACTTGCCGATTGTAATTGGCTTTACGCAAACTTGCTCGAAGAGCCTTTTTCGCATGTGGTAATAATGGCATAGGGTGTGATTGTATCTCAAGAAAGGCTGGTTTTCAACATTTAGTCCTGCAGCTATAGCCAACCCCCTCTATAATAATAGCCAATGATTGCTCAAATAAAAGATTTTTTTTCTAACTTTACTGGCAATGGTAATTGGCTAGAAAAACAGCAAAATTCGATTTTATCTGCTGCAGCTGTGATTACAGTAGCCAATGTACTCTCATCTCTTTCTGGTCTAGTTAGAGAAAGATTATTAATCTCTGAATTTTTCTCTACCCCTAGCTCCCAGCAGGCTTATGAAGCTTTTCAAATAGCTTTCCAAATCCCCGATATGATGTTCCAACTCATTATTTTAGGTGCGGTCTCAGCGGCATTTATTCCTGTCTTTACTCAATTAAAGCGCGACCACAATGAAGCCACAGCTCTACAAATGAGCTCTACCACCATGACAATTTTGTTATTGGTTTTCATGCTTGCTTCGGTGGTGGTGGCTTATTTCGCTCATCCTCTAACTGCCTGGAGAACGGGCCATGAGTTTACCGACACCCAAATCACTATTGCCGCTACTTTGACTCAAATTATGCTCATCGCTCAATTGTTTTTTGCTGTTTCTAATTTTCTGACCGGTATGCTCCAGGCTTATCAAAGATTTATTATTCCCGCCATCGCCCCAGTTTTATACAACTTGGGTATCTTAATTGGAGTGTTTCTCTTTTCATCTCAACTGGGTATCTACTCTGCCGGAGTCGGAGTAATTATTGGGGCCTTTATTCACATGGCAATACAGTTGCCTTTCGCGCTCAAGCTCGGATTTAGGTTTAAACCCTCCTTATCATTGTCTTTCCCCGGAGTAAAACAATTTTTCTCATTAATGCCAGCACGACTATTAACTATCAGCATGACTGAGCTGCAAAATTTAAGCTTGGGCTTTTTTGCTACTTCATTAGGCAATCTTAGTTTTGTGGTGATCCGCTTGGCGTTGCGACTGATGACTATTCCAATTCGCTTGTTTGGTGTCCCCATTAGCCAAGCTTCCTTGCCATTTCTCTCAGCCCAATCCGGGAGTAAAACCTTGGTCAGCTTTACTACTCTAGTGACTAAATCGCTCCACCAAATTGCTTTCTTTGCCTATCCAGCCTCGGTTTTACTTCTAATTCTCCGCATCCCCTTTGTGAGGTTGATCTTTGGTACTCGCAATTTCCCTTGGGAAACCACTATTATCACCGGAAAAGTAGTCGCTATCATCTCTATCTCCATTGGCGCTCAAGCCATGGCACAGTTATTGATCAGAGCTTTTCATGCACTTAAAGATACTCGCACCCCATTTTTTATTACCCTGGCCACCACTACTTTTTATCTACTCTGCAGTTGGTACTTTGTCTTTCACACCCTCTGGGGGGTTATGGGGATTGCAGTTAGCATTGCTTCCACGGCTTTTCTTGAGTTAATTTTATGCGTACTACTGCTAAACCATAAATTGCCTGAATTTGCTAAATCAGCCTTATGGATACCGCAAATCAAGATGTTAACCGCTAGTTTTTTCATGGCAGTCTTCCTCTATTTACCGTTTAAAATTCTTGATGAGCTAGTTTTTAATACCACCAAAACCGTAGAGTTAATTGGCCTGACGGTGACTACGGGCACGATTGGTCTTTTAGTTTATATGTACTTTTCTGCTCTCTTTGAAATAAAAGAGTTGAAGCTTTTTGCTCATTTGATCACTAAATTTGGTCCCTGGAAAAAATCGCTTGAGAAAACAAAAGAAGTCATTGTGGAAACCAGCGTTTAAGGCGACGAAATCTAAGTGGGAACCAGCGTTTAAGGCGACAAAATCTAAGTGGGAACCAGCGTTTAAGGCGACAAAATCTAACACAATGAAAGCTAGCCAGTTCTGCTAAAATAGATCTGATGTCATTCCTGCCCTTTTTTAAAAATCAGCATCACGCTGAGATTAATATCAATCTTATTCCTAAAGACCCGTTTTTTGAGACTATCATAGGCAAGACCTTGCGTTGGGCGCTATCTGTGGGTCGTTACATTGTAATTTTCACAGAGTTAATGGTTATTTTAAGCTTTGTATCCAGATTTACCCTGGACAGACAATTAACTAATCTCAATGATGGGATTCACCAAAAAGAGATGGTGATTAAATCTTACGGTGATTTAGAAGAAAAAGTCCGTTTAGTTCAAACCAAAACAGATCAATACCAACAAATAGAACAGCAGGCTAACATCAGTGATATTTTCCCTGCTCTAACTAAAATTACTCCCAAGAGTATCGAGCTCAGTGAACTCACCATTAAACCCACTAAAATTGCCATGTCAGGGAGAGCCTTATCGCAACAATCATTAAATATTTTGATTAATAATTTTCAACTCTCTAGTAATTTTTTTAATGTCTCTATTGATCGCATCGAGGCTGGTGATGCTCAAAAACCAGGCTTTAGTTTTTTAATTAGTGCGCAGACCAAAGAACTAAAACAATAACTAGATACATGAAATAATTAAACTTAACTTATGCAAACAAAAAAACAGCGTGATTTAATCGAAGCCTTGCAGAAATTCTATCAACGCCCGGTGGCTAAGGTTTCACTGGAATTATTTTTTTCAATCGCTGCCGTTTTATTTTTTGCTATCTTTGCTATTAAACCCACCCTATTAACTATGTCTGATTTATTAAAAGAAATCGAAGACAAGAAAAAACTCGACCAACAATTTTCACAAAAAATTGCTGCCCTGTCTAGCATACAACCCACTTACCTCCAGTTGCAAAACCGGCTAGTTATCATAGACGAGGCTATTCCTGGTACGCCTCAGTTGGTTTATTCATTAAAAATTATTGAAAAAATTGCCAGTGAGATTGGTTTAGTCATCAATAGTATTAATGTAGCTGAAATTCCGGACGAGATTAAAACAAGTTCTGACACAATTCCGGACGAGATTAAAACAAATTCTGCTGAAATTCCGGGCGAAGTTAAAACCAATGTTGGCAAAACTCCACTCACTACTTTGGAAAGAATCGATGTGCCAGTCGCCCTAAGCGTACAGGGAGATTACCCAATTATTCGACAGTTTATTGAAAATCTGAAAAATTATCGACGTAGCTTTGTGATCGATACCGTCGTGTTTACCTCTAAAGAAATACGGGGAAACAGAAAACTCGAAGCCAGGATTACTATTAGTATGCCTTATTTTGGATTTAATAACTCAAACAAAAAACTATGAATATCTTCAAACAAAAACTAGAAGGTTTTAGGCATCATCAGCAAATAATGACCATTTTAGTCTTTACTTTAGTAGCGGTGATTCTCTGGGTGGCAGCCAGTCTGTTTAGCTCTCAACGGCGCCTGGGGATAAGCCCAGAACAACTCAAGCTATCAAAACCCCTGACTCCAGTAATAAATACAGATGTTTTGCTTAATTTAGAGCAAAAACAATCTTTTTCAAATGAAGAATTACGTAAATTCCCCATCTATATGCTTATCAAAGACCAACAGCAAATTGAGCACATTGTGGAAATAGGAACCAAGCTTGAACCTCTACCTTCCCCTAATCAAAATTCAAAATCTTTACCTAGCCCATCGCCCGCAGTTACCCCTGATCCATCGCCCGCAGCTACCCCTGATCCATCACCCGTGGCTACCCCGAGTGCTGAAACTAATGTTCCTATAGAATAAAATTGATATTCGGTTCTTCTTCGCATTGCCAACTTTCTTAGATTTCTCTAGAGTAGAGATATAGTGCAAAACTAGCTGTGTGTTTTTTATGCCTGAAAAAAATCCCAATAAAAAATCCTTCATGCAGAAGCGGATTCCTACTCTAGTGGGTCTAGTTGTTCTAATCATTGCCTTAATAGCAGGGACTGTTTTATTTGGCCAAGGGACAGGTGTTTTCGCTCCTAGAGCCACACCCCAAACTACACCTAAAAAAATTCGCATCTCTAATGTAACTGACTCAGGTTTTACAGTTTCATTTTTAACTGATGAAAAAACAGTCGGTCATATTAAATATGGGACTGATCCTAAAAAAATCGACTCGCAAGCTAGTGATGATCGAGACCAACTCTCCGGAGCAGTCAACAAATATAATACTCATCATATTTCTGTGAGAGGCCTAGAGCCAAATACAGCCTTTTACTACACCTTAGGAACTGGGTCGGGCGGATTTGATAATAATGGCCAACCATTTTCTACTAAAACAACTCAACGAACGGGTGTGCCTTCTGCGGCTAAAACGATTTATGGGAGTGTGGTCAGTCCAGAAGGTAGTCCAGCTGATGGCGCCATTGTTTATGTCAAAGCTCAAAGCGTGGGTGAAATGTCTTCTTTAGTCAAAAGCTCAGGGAGTTGGGCAATTCCGCTTTCTAATGCTCGCTTGGCTGATGGTTCAGCCTATGCTCAAATTCAAGATTCAGATATTTTGACCATCTTTATCCAAGGTTTAACTATCTCCTTAGCATCAGAAGTAAATGTTGCCGTAACCGATGCTCAGCCTGTAGCTAATATTACTTTAGGTCAATCGCAAAACCTAGCCTCAACACCTGCTCAATTAGCTCAAGCGCCTGCTCAAGAGGAAAATCCTCCTGATACCATGCCAACAACAAATGAGATTACCACCATAGCACCAGAAAACGCCCCGGCCTCAACCACAAGTGGTGGATTATCAGACTTGGTCAAAAATGATGCTTCAGCATCGGCAACCAGTTCGGCAACAGCAACCAGCTCGGCAACAGCAACCAGCTCGGCAACAGCAACCAGTTCGGCAACAGCAACCAGTTCGGCAACAATCTCAACAATACTTGACTTAACTCAAAGTACAACTGCCACAATGTCAGTGACTGTTAATACTGCTCAACCTAAAATTATCGGTAAAGCCGCCCCCAATGTCACCATTAGCATCCAAGTTCATTCTGACACCAACATTGATCAATATATTGTGGCTGATAGTGAGGGTAATTTTGAATTAGACATCTCTAAACTGGAACAAAAATTAGAGCCAGGCGAACACACTGTGACCTATAGCTGGCAAGACCCAAGCACTGGTAAAACCGTCACTAAAACTCAAACTTTCTATGTCTTGGATACCAGCAATCAATTAGCTCTAGCTGACACTAATGTGAGTAAAAACCAATACCCATACAGCTCTTCCAACCCCTACCCTCTAGATGCTTCTAAGTCAGCAGAAGCTACCAAATCTGGAACCGCCACTGATTCAGGACAAGTTGCTATGCCCTCCACTAAAAGTGCAGTACCGCTATCTGGTTCTGTGGGTACTACCTATGCTCTCATTTTGGGTGGACTATTCTTTATTTTAGCCGGTGCATGGAGTTGGTGGATTGCGAGTAACCTAGAAGAAGAGATGACTGTATAATAGGCTCCTTGTATGGAGATTCATCCTTATTATTATTCGTTGGAAAAACGTCTTTTTGATGTAGTTCTAGCTATTTTTGTATTAATAATTTTATTCCCTATTCTATTAATGATTACCCTTTTAATCATGATCGGGATGGGATGGCCAGTGTTTTACCTGCAAAAAAGAGTAGGGAAAGATAAAAAAATTTTTGAGATGATTAAATTTCGCACCATGTATGTTGGTGCGCAAAAAAATCAATGGCGGTATCGCCAACACAATCAGGCCCCAGAGCCAATGTATAAAAATTGGGACGACCCACGTTTTGTGAGCATAGGTAGATGGTTAGCAAAAACTGGCTTGGATGAACTTCCTCAACTCATTAACATTTTAAAAGGAGAGATGAGTTTTATAGGGCCAAGACCCCTACCAATACAAGAAGTTGGAAAACTAGATAAAACCTGGAATTTCAGGTATCTAGTCAGACAAGGAGTGTTTTCAGAATGGAGTACGTCTTTAAAAAAATACCTAACTCTCGAAGATTGGAAAAAACTAGAAGAAAAAACCCTCAGAAGAGGTGGGTTGGGGTATGAGGTTAAAACAATTGTCGCTACCTTTAAAACTTTATTACTAAAAATATAATCCTCATTGGAACAAATGCTCCCAGTCCTCTCTTGGAAGAATTTGTTCCATTATTCGAGTAACTACTTCGGCTTTTTCCAAAAGATCATTTTCTAATAAGTTCTGAACTACTGATTGCAAATAAACAATCAATTCCATCCTGGGTTCATAGGCAATAGCTGGTATTTGATTAGTAAGCAGGGAGTATTTAAAAGCCCGATCGTAATTCTGTTCACTTATTAGTTTTTTAATTAAAGTCACAAAAACTTGAGTGCGCTCCTCTGTTTTCCAACCAATTTTTTCCCATGACCAATCAAAAGTAGCATCAATATAAACAGTTAAATTAACTGTAGATATCTTATTTTGATCAATTACCTCAAACCACTGCGGTTCTTCATTTAAAATCCAGGGAACTAGTTCTTGCGCCAGCTGATAACTCTGGATGGTCTTTGGCATCTCAGTTATCGCCAAATGGTTGCCTACCTCAACTAAGTACTGAGCTGTTTTCAGCTGGGGGTTGAAGTGAAGCGAAAACTCACTCTTATCAGACAAAAACTGCCAGACTTTGAAAATAGCTTCCAGATTCTCAAAAGCTTGACTATACTCATTTCGTTCTAAATTAATTTGAACTTGAGCTAAGGCCGTTTGGGAGAGAGTTTCCCAAATATCTCTACTCCGCCAATCGGTTAACTCAGCCAACCACTTTGCGTAGTGGGGAAATTTTAATAATTCGTCCTTTGATTTTACTGCGACCAAGGCATTTAGGAAAGCTTGTGAATACACTTCGCGATATTGACCAAAGTATTCGCCGGGAATCTCCGCAAGAGAAACAAAAAAAACTATTTCCTGATCGGGAGATAGATGATGCTGTAAAAATATGGGTGGATGCTTGTGTAAAATCCACTCATCTTCAAATCGAGCCCGGGCATACCACTTGGCTGTTTCTGCCGGTTGATTAGCCTGATAAAACAAATCGGCTAGCTTTAGCATTTGCTGTGTTAATTCAATTTTCTTGTTATAGCTAATCTTATAAAATCCTGATTTTTCTATCTGTCGCCAAACTGCCAAGGTTTTATTAATTTGCACAACAGCCTGCTCTAACTCTGCTTTCTCTAGGTAATAGCTAACTACATCTTGAGTCGCTCTATTCCCCGGTTGTAACTCTAACCAGTTTTCTCTTAAACGCTGCTGAATATTTTGGTCACTAATGGAACTAATATATGATTGGTAGATATCTGGATGATATTGATAGATTTGAAAAAATTTTTCTTTTTGCTGGTCTAATATAGTAGGTGACATTTCATATATTTTACGATGCCAATGAAAATAAGGAAAAATATTAAAAGCTTGGCCAACTTTACCATTAGCTATGAATGACTCAATAATCAAATAAATTACTGCCAAACTGATTAGCAGCAGTAATGCTCCGTAATAAGTAGCTTTGAACAAAAGCTCTATAATTTTATCATTTCTTTTTAAAATCAATGGAAAAAAATTTTCTGACCTAATAACAAGAGCAGCTAAAATCATAGTTAATGCCAATAAACCAGTAAAACTCCAATCAAAGTCAAAAATAACATTTAAATAAATGCCTATTAAACTAAGGGCGATTGCTTTTTGCCAAGTCAGCTTTTTTTTATCTGATTTGAAAGCTAAATGAATGACTTTAATTAATAAAACTCCCATTAATAAAAGAAATCCACTTCCACCGACCACTCCTAACTCAGCAAACATTTGTAAATAAGCATTATGTGCATAGCTAGTTGCTTCTAGTGGCATAATTTGATATTTTTTAGATGTTATTCCAAACGTTCCAGGGCCTGCTCCCAGCAACGGAAACTCTTTCGCAACCATGAAAGCCTGATGCCAGTACCAGAGCCGCACTTCTGTCCCCAAAGATTTACATAGTTGTTTCTTAAACAGTGGCGTCGGACAAAAAAAGTTATCTTTAATAATCGGGGTAATTGAAAAAAATATTTGGGTAGCGAAAGTCAACAAAAAAAGACTTACTAAAATTAGTAAAACTTTTTTAATTAAAGAATCTAACGGTTTTTTGTGTTGGAAAAAAATTAATATTAAAAAAATTAATTGCAGAAATCCAATTGAAACTGCTGTCCGACCAAAACTTAATAATAACGATAAACTGAAGATAACTGTCAAGGCCAATCGTCCATAATTATGCGAAGAATTAGAATTTTTATCTAAAGCCCACCACCAACTCAAAGGAATTACTAGTAATAAAAGTGCTGCTAGGTGATTATGACCATAGGTAGCATGCAATAAATTCATTCCCGGTAACATCTCGGCCCAACTAGGAATTAAGAAAAAGCCAACACTAATAATTGTTGCCACTATGCCCAACAGTAGCAAGGTGCTAATTATCAGTTGAGGGAAAATTAATTTTTCATGCAAAACCACAAACCAAAACACCACAAATACCATCAGCCAACTGCTAGTGGCATCAAAAGTTAGGGGCCAGCTAATAGTTGAAATAGCTGCTAAGCCAAAAAACACCAAAAAACAAAACCAACTGACTGCAACTAGACGATAATGATGTAATTTGGACCACTGTATTCTTCGACTGTAAAGCAATAAGAACAAACTCATCACACCCGATACCAAGTAACTCAAGTATGATTGACTCAATAATAATAAAAATAATAAAGAACACAACCAACCAAGTATAAAAATTAAATATCGATTATCTTGTCTCACATATATATGATAACATTTATCAAGATGCTGATTTTCCAACAATTTAATAAATTTAAAGATAAAATTCAGGATACGTTTCTACAAATTTTATCAGTGTTTAGTTTAGCCGTGACTTATTTGTTGGGAGTGGGATTGACTCGCTTAATATCAGTATTTGTTGATAAAAAATTTTTGCCCCCTGCTTCCACGAGCTCTCAGTGGCAGACAACAAAGTACTCAGATAAAGTTAATAATAGTTTATACTAAAACAATTTCTATGATGAAAGTTCTGGGTATTTCTTGTTTTTATCATGACTCAGCCGCTTGTTTAACGTTGGATGGAAACATTATTGCTGCCGCTGCTGAAGAAAGGTTCAGTAGAAAAAAGCATGATAATGGTTTTCCAAAGTTAGCGATAGAATACTGTTTACAAACAGCTGGATTGGCAATTAATGAACTAGACGCCATTGCTTTTTATGAAAAGCCCATCTGGAAATTTGAAAGAATTTTGCACCAACACCTGGAACACTTTCCTAAAAGCTATCGGGCTTTTTTTGATACCACTGGCTCTTGGATCAACCAAAAATTAAACATTAAAAAAATTCTTCAAGAAACACTAAATTACTCTGGAGAAATTATTTTTTTACCCCATCATCTATCTCATGCGGCTAGTGCCTATTATTTATCGCCTTTTGATAAATCAGTCTTAGTCACTATTGACGGAGTAGGTGAATGGGCCACCACTACTATTGGTACAGCTAGTAAAGAGCAGCTCAAAATTGATCAAGAGATTCGTTTTCCTCACTCGCTAGGATTACTTTACAGCACCCTAACAGCTTACCTTGGATTTAAAGTCAATAACGACGAATACAAAGTCATGGGATTAGCAGCTTATGGAAACCCAGATGAATACCAACCTGCTTTTGACAAATTAATCACTGTACATAAAGACGGTAGCTATGCTCTCGATATGTCTTACTTTGATTATGCTTGGGCTCAACGCATGCCGGCAAAAAAAATGGTGGCTTTGTTTGGTCACCCCATCAGAAAACCTGAAAGCAGAATCTATCAGTACCATCAAAACATCGCAGCCACACTTCAAAACAAATTAGAAAAAGTGATTTTTAATTTACTCCAGGCAGCTCATAACAAATACCGCACTGATAATCTCTGTCTATCGGGAGGTGTAGCTCTTAACTCTGTTATGAATGGTCGAATCCTGTCTCAAACATCATTTAAAAAAATCTTTATTCCTCCAGACCCGGGAGATGCCGGCGGAGCTATGGGGTCTGCTTTATATGTGACTTTAAACCCAGAGGTAATTCGAGGCTATGCAAACCGACATACAAAACACCTAAAAATCAAACATAAAAAAATAGCTAAAAACTTCACTCCTTATTTAGGACCGGGTTATGCGTGGCATCAAATTGAATCAACTTTACAAAAAAATAAAAACCGTCTCAAATACAAATATTTCTCTGATCAAGACAAATTATTAGATTTAATCTCTGACTTAATTATTAAGAAACATGTTATTGGTTGGTTCCAGGGTAGAATGGAGTGGGGTCCTAGAGCACTGGGAAATCGTAGTATCTTGGCTACTGCTACTGATCCTAAGATGAAAGATATTTTAAATGCTAAGGTTAAACATCGAGAAATGTTCCGTCCATTTGCTCCAGTGATATTAGAAGAATACGTTCCAAATTTTTTCAAGGCAGACCAGCCTTTGCCATCAATAAGTAAATATATGTTGATGGTTTATCCATTTACAGAAAAAGGTAAAAAGGATATCTCGTCTGTAGTACATGTTGATAATACGGGCAGGTTGCAAAGCGTGAGTAGAAAAGATAACCCTCTTTATTATTCTCTAATTGAACGTTATTACCAAAAAACCGGCGTTCCAGTAATCATCAACACTTCTTTTAATATCCGCGGCGAACCAATTGTTTGCAGCCCTCAAGATGCGATCAATTGCTTTTTAGGAACTGACATTGATTATCTAGTAATCGACCAGTTTTTTGTCAGTAAAAAGTAAATTAGAAAGTAAATATGCTAAAAGAACTTTTGGAGTACTTATGGAAAAATAAGGCTTGGTGGATCGCTCCACCAATTATCATTTTCACTATTTTTGGGGCTTTAATCATTTTTTCTAGTACCTCGCCAGTAAGTTCGTTTGTGTATATGATGTTTTAGTTAATGAAACTAATTAAAAAAATTTTATTACCCGCTCTTATTTGTTTTTGTTCAATTATTTTAACGTACCGGGCGGCGTTTGCGATTGCAGAAAATTTCTTCTTTGACAAATTATTTTACAAAAAATCTGCAGTGTATGGTTATCAATCACATGATTCAAATCTGTTAAAGTATCCAAATAACCAATTAATAGAAAAACGTATTACAGATTTACGACTTTTAACTAAAGCAGACTTAAATAAAGATCCACATGTGCTGGGAGTATCATCGGAAGATGATTATCGGATAGCAATTATCGGAGACTCATTTGTTTACGGCACTGGAGTGAAACAGGCTGAAAGGTTTCCTGAATTACTAGAAAAAAAACTCAATAGCTATCGGAAAACTCAAGTTTTTGTTCTAGCTCAACCTGGCGATGGAATGCTGGAAAATTACGCGAAGTTTCTACTCGCCAAAGAAAATATTGATCCAGATTTATTTATTATTGGTCTACTTCACAATGATTTATTAATTGATAATTCCAACAAATACCCTCGGCAACAAACCATCTATGAAAATTTAAAACAAGTTTGTCTTCAGCCAGAATTTAAATACTCATGGCCTAATTATCAGGCTTCTATCCAAGAGCTAATCGTCGACGGGTTTTATCCTTCATCTAAATCTGAGTACGCCAATATTTGCTATTTTGATAAAATTATAGTCGACATGACAAAGAATCCCGTACTTTTCTTTAGCTTCCACTCTAATCCCAGTAGCTATTTACCTGCTACTAACGATGAGACTGAACAAAAATCAGACGCCATTGTGAAGCAATACAGCCAAATCATAAAAAATCACCAAGGAAAAATTGCTTACTTTGATGACCGCCTTCAATATCAGCCAGTTTCTCACCTAGAAAATCATCCTTCAGTTAAAACCCACCAAGGTTACAGTGATTTACTAATGAAAGAAATTATTGAAAATCCACAATATCATTTTTTACCATGAAAAAATTTCTGAAGTTTTTTTTGATTCTCACTACATTTTTGTTAAGCACCACAGCAACATACAAAATTGCTCACTTATTAAGCGAAAGGTGCTTTTTTGACAAACTGTATTACAAAAAATCACCAGAATATGGCTATTTTCTTCATAACACTAATCCTCTACTTAGTAAAAACAGTAAAATAATTGAGTCTAGAATTGCTGATCTTAAATTACTGACAGCAATAAACGAAAATAGTCACAATAATAGGATAAAAGGCATAACTAATAACGAGTCTTTTCAAATAGCAATCATCGGTGACTCATTTGTTTACGGCACTGGAGTGAAACAGGCTGATCGCTATGCTAATCGGCTAGAAAAATTACTTAATCAAATTAAACCAACAAAAATATATGTTCTTGCTCTTCCAGGAGATAACATTTTGGAACATTATACAAAATTTAAACTTGCCCAAGAAAATATCAAGCCTGATTTATATATTATCGGAATTGCTAATAATGATTTATTAATTAATGATTTTATTTATCCTAATCAAGAATTTCTTTACCAAAAATCAAGAGAGGAATGCTTTCTGCCTGAATTTAAATATAATTGGCCAGATTATGCTATTACTATAGATCAGTTAATTTTAACTGCCTATTATCCAAGTTTTGATGATCAATATGCCAATATTTGCTATCTAAAAAAAATAATAAAAGAAATAGCAACAACAAACACCCTCTTTTTTAATTTTTATAAAATAGAAAATACTAATTCAACTCAAGACCTCAGTGAGGCTGAACAGAAAGATATTCAAATCATGAAAAAATACACCGAGATAATCCAACTGGCAGGAGGTCAAATTTTTCACCTCCATAACTCTCGGGTTTCAGGTGAGTATCAACCAGTCTCATTTTTGGAAGGACACCCATCAAAAGAAACGCATGAGTGGTTTGCAAAAGCCTTGTTTAATAGAATAATTATAAATAATAATTTAGGCTTTACCCATGACTAAACTTTGGAAAATTGTCCTATTAATAAGTTTGGGGCTATTATCTGGATTACTGACCATAAAAATCAGTTATTTTTTAGCAGAAACTTATTTCTTTGACAAATTTTATTATTATAAAAGTATCGAGCATGGTTACTGGATTCCAGGACAAAAACTAACTTTAGAAAATTTTGGTGAAAGAGCTCTTGATCTGATTCAATTAGACAAAAACTTTCAAGCTACTAAAAACGGAGAGCGAATTTTAGAAATTAATGAGGATGAAGCATACACCATAGCTCTTATTGGAGA
Source organism: Patescibacteria group bacterium (assembly GCA_018830045.1). GTDB lineage: Bacteria > Patescibacteriota > Microgenomatia > UBA1400 > PJMF01 > JABBGTR01. The sequence continues at coordinate 57,059 of JAHJTF010000020.1, forward strand.
TTCCTACGCTTGGGGGCAAGGAGTTAGATTTGAAGATACTATTTCTCAATTATTGGAAAAAAAGCTAAATCAATATAAAAAAACCACTGTGCTGTCATTGGGGTATTCTGGAGACTCAATTCTTGATTATTTTATAAGATATGATCAGCTGAGACAAACCTATCCGATAGATCTTTATATTTTTATGTTAGTTGAAAATGATTTATTATTAGTTAAAGATTATGAAAAAAGGTATGAGCAGACATCGATATTCCATGATTGTCAAAGCCTCTTCCCTGAACAAAAACCTATCTACGACTTATCTAATAATGATTATGAGCTAAGAATATTTAACGGTTCTGACATATTAGAAAAAGAATGGGCGGAAAGATTTGAGCAATCATGGTATTCAGAATTAAATTTATGCATTTTAGACCAAAGTTTACAAGCCTTACCAACAGACAATGCCATTTTTTTTATCAGCTTATACCGTGATGAGGAAAATTCACAACCACAATGGAAAACTTATAGAGAATACTTAAATAAAAACCAAAAAACAGTATTGCGCTCCGCCGATGCCAAAACGCTAGATGACTATAAACGTTTCTGGAAAAAACCCTCGAAATATTTTTCAGTTTCTCCAAAAGACTCCGGGCACCCTTCAAAAACTGCCCACCGCATGTTTGCTGATTTATTAGGTAGAGAAATTTTAACTAATCTTAAGTGGGGATTTTGACTTTTAATACTAAAAAGGAAGAATTATTGAGTAGCGTTTCTGCATTATCAAAGTAAAAATTTTTATATTCAGCTGAATCTTCTTTTTCTATAATCATTAATCCGTTAGCTGGTAAAGTCTCAGCAGAGAGAAAGTCAACTGATTGTTCCTCAATATAGGTCAAGATACCAGTATAAAACCTTAGGGTAAAAAACTGGTGTAGTGGTTCTGTTTTTCTAGCATAGTAATTGATTTCCAGTTCATCACCACATTTTTGATCAGTGCACAAATCAACCAGCTCATTAAAATTTCTAATCCTCTCAGTTGGGAAAAAACTACCATATCTAAGTCTATTTGCTGTTTCAAGCAGATAATAAGTGTGTGTAATAGTTATCATAACTACGCCAATCACAAAAAGAATTAAAAACCAGTTATCTTTTTTTAAAAAGCGATTATGGATTAAAACTATTATTTTCTTTAAACCGACTATTAAATAGGCAACAACAAAAGGTAGAATAATTAATAAGTAGCGACGAGCAAACCATTCTAAAATAGCAGCAAAAGATTGATAAACCAAAGCAAAAAATATGATGATTGAAATAATAAATCCAACTGAAGACTTATCTTTCTTATTAGTTAAAGTAACTAAAAAACCAACTAAAGAAAATAATAAAACAGGAATCGAAAATAATTCTACTAATGCTCGCCACCAATTAAGAATTGAATAATTAAAATTTAAGTAGGCATGAGAGAAATTTTCTAAGGAGCTATTTCTCATATTGGTTAAAAACAACAGAAAGTCATTTGATGAATAGTAATTTATTGCCAACCACAAAAAAGGCACGATAATTAAAACTAAAATCAATACTCGCTTTATTCTAGAAGATTGAGCTGACTTATATACATACCACATGATTAGGGGAGTTAAATACCAAGCCTCATACCTAATTCCTTGAGCTACCATAAAACTACCCACACCCCAAATGTAACGAGGTGAATCTTTTAAAATTAAAATCAATGCTAATAAGAGAAAAAATACAAATACCTGCTCTGTAAAAGGAAAAGTACTAATTAAAAACCGATAAGGGAAAAACAGATAAATTAAGCCTGCTAAAACAGCTTCCCGAGAGTTTAAATCAAGTAATTCGCGGCAGTAGAAATAAACCAATACTACTGTGCCAGAACTAAAAAGAAGATTAACCACTCTGGGAGTTAGAGTAAAATCATCTAGAACGTGCAAAGCACCCCCCAGTAACAACGGATAAAGCGGCAGCCACAGGCCAGTGTATAGCGTATTGAGCGAGCCACTGTCTTTAAATGCTTTGGCAGTCAAAGAATGTATATAAGGATCTGTTTCGGTATACATTGGAGTCTTAAGCTGGGGTATAGCGACAATGGCTGAAAAAAGAAAAAGTAATAACGGGGTAACTAAATGGATTCGTTTTAAAATCATAATAATTATTTTAGGTCATCTAAAAAACTTTTTAATTTCTTGACAATGCTTTGAGACTGCCCCCAAGTTATTTTCCCTGATTGATAAGACTGAACCTGATAAAATAGTTCTTTTTTATCTAAACACAGATATATTTTATTTTTTTTGGCTAATTCTTGAGCAAAATATAGTTGATGATCGCTAACATGTTCACCATATTTTTTAAGCCTAGGAATAACAATTGGTTTTTTTCCTGCCAAGAAGATGCTTTGATAAATCGTAGCTGGCCCGGCATGAGAAATCACTATTCTTGCTTTTCTTAATAAAGAAACGAACTCATTAAAATTATAGTTGGATTTTTGTACAGCGCCTGCGACTAAAATAGTAGCAGTGCCAGATTGAATAATTACTTTTTCTTTAATTTTTTTTTGTTTAATAAGAGCATTTATTAAAAGTAACAATCTATCAAACGGCAAATGATGAGTCCCAACTGTCACAAAAATCATAGCGTACTCCCCCAGTATTTCGCTTTAGGGAAAAATCTTTGTTGTTGAACATTTTGAATCAAGAACAAATCGGCCAGAAGATAAACTAATCGACCGCTAAGCGATGGTTTATCAATAAAGTCTAAAGGCTCAATAAAAACCAAAGTCATACCGAAAAGTTTCCCAACTATAAAAAAAGGAGGAGCAATTCCTGCTCCCGCACTGATTAACACTTGCGGTTTTTCTTTCAGCAGGATCTTAAACGCCAACCATAAGTTATAAAAAAAATTAAGAATATTCCGACTTTCAGGATAGTAGGCTAAGTATAGATTTTCACCTTCAAGAAGACTAATTGTGTCAGATTTATCAAAGCTAACCCAAAAATGGACTCTGTTTTCCCAACAAGACTTCAGTTGTAAAAGTTGAAATAAGTGACCCCCCGCTGACGTTACTAGCCCAATCTTCATGATTTAGATTGTAGTTTAAAAATTTCCCTAAGCCCATACCAAGGTTTGCCTGTCAGACGAAACCAAAGATATTTTTTAAACTCCCTAGGAATAGATCTCTCTACATCGCAACCGCTGTTGCAACCCAAACATGAACTTCCAAGCATCTTTTGCTTAAATTTTATGTTTTTATGATCAAATAAAATTTCACTCACGGTTTGATCAGAGCGACAATTTCCTATTTTACGTTCTGAAAAACAATAATAAACATCACCAAAACTATCCAAAGCAAACTGATCATATTGGAAAGGACAAGCGGTTGTTCTGGGTCGACCATCGCGATACATATGGAGTAAATCCTTCCAATAATAAGCTCGGAAATCTTTCCATGATTTAGGCTGACTCATCTCTTCCATAAATGATTCCAACTGTTTTTGTTCTTTTTTTCTAAAACTAACTTCCTTCTTTGTATCCAGATTATTAATATAAGTATCATGGAAGCCCACAATTTGAAATGTGCCATTTATTTGATTATCTTCATACCACTTTTTCATTTTGTTAATCTCAGGTAAATTCTGCCTCAGCACCAACGAGCCACTTCCTACCCAAAACCCATATTGTTTTGATAGTTTTTTTAATTGAAACAGAGTGGCGGTGGTTTTTTCAAAGGCATTGGGAATACGTCTAATTTTTTCATGCATCTTACCCACACCATCCAGAGAGATACTCACGCTTAGCTCAACATCATGCTTATTACAGATTTTGGCAATTTCTATCACTCGTTTGACAATTAATTCAGTCATAAAACCATGAGAAACCATTGTTAGTTTGCGCAACTTTGGCATAGAGCGAATTATCAACTCAGCCATTTGAGGTAATTGTGGATGGAGAGATACTTCTCCGCCCGTCAAGCCACAGCGTTCAATGTTGACAAACACTGGATCTTTAAAAATCTTTTTCCAGTCCTCATATTTGAGTTCATCCTTGGGCTTCATTTTCCAAATATTACACATCACGCATCGGGAATTACAGTGATAAGTCAGTCCTATTAAAACCGCTTTTGGTGACAGTGGCCTAAAATTATGAATTACATTATAGCGATACATTCCTTGAATAATTCTACCGATTTTATAAAGCTTGCGACGAACTTTTAGCTGCATAGATGAAAACTTCTGATTTGAAATCATATTATCCTAATCTAGCAATACGCGTAACGTTTTATCAATTAAAGATTGGTTATGATACTTTAAGACAGTTCGTCTTGCTTGCTGACCAACAGCTTGTCTTTTTTTATGATCTTGTAATAACAAGATAATTCTTTTTCCCATCGCCATGGCAGTCTGCTCGATATAACTGTTTTTTCCATGTTCCAAGTACTCTTCCGCTCCCGGATAAGAGAGGGTTATCGGGACGACTTGTTGCGTCATGGCCTCCAGCAGTACTAAGGGATGCCCCTCAAAATCAGAGGTAAGGGTAAAAAGTTTTGCCCTGGATAACTCAGTAATTATTTTTTTAGTGGGAGGCTTGATGATTATATTATCTTTTAGACTGTGCTTCTTAATATAGTGACGAAGTTTCTTTTCTTCAGGACCTTCTCCAATTAAACAGAGCTTTATTTTAGGCAAAGTTAATTTGATTTGTTTGACTATTTCGAGAAGTTTAATCAACCTTTTTTGAGGGGCAAAACGGCCACAATAAATAAGATCATACTTTTTAGACTGTCGATATAACCGAGTGTCTTTTATCCAATTTTGGATAACCACTACCTTATTAGGATCTGTCTTGTAGTTTTTAACTAAGTCTTGTTTAGCATATTCAGTCTGAACGATGATTGTATCAACTAGCCGATAGCACCAACTAATAATTATGTTGGAGTGAGTTCTGATAGAATAAGGCAATTGATTTTCAAATGAGAGCACGTTGTCTTGGCTAACAACAACTTTAATTTTTTTCCAAAAAAATAAGTACTTCATCAGCACACAGTAGGCGGTCGCATGATGCAAAAATGGCACTAAAATTTTGGGGTTATATTCCAGGATCAAATAAATTAAAAAAATAATATAGCGAATTTTACGTTCTTTACTTGGAAAAACATTTTCAATATGCAACTGCCTAAAACCAGCTGGAAGATCTGATTCAAAACTAAAAGCCTCTGTCCGACGAACTACAATATGAGGAATAATATCATAGTAATTTTGATCGGCTTCTAAATGGTAAACTAAATCAATTATTTTGCGCTGAATACCACCCAACCCTAAATGAAAAAAAAGGAAAAAAACATGTCTATCCTGCATACTTAAATTTTTTTTACTCTGTGTAATTGATCGTCGATGACATCACCGAACCATCCCTGACATAGGTTTGACCAGAATCAGCCCAAAACGCTTCGCCAATCATAAAAGTCTGATAATGATTATAGTAACAAAGCTTGTCAACACAGAGTACATCGGGTAGTTCAAAAGTCGCTGTAATGTCTTTTTTAATTGGATCCCAGCGCAACAGCACATCTCCCCGATCATTGACCACTACTTTTTCAGCAGGAGTAATTTTAACTTCTTTTGTTTTGAGGATAATTTCTCCCTTGCTGTTAGTGACTACAAAATTTTTGATTGCTTCCGCATGCCAAGGATCATAATCGCGATAGTGGACTTTGATCTCTGCATTAGCTCGCCGATAATCGGCGAAACGCTGTTCAGGATTTTTGTAAACATTAACCACTATACCAGTGAATGAGGTGTCATTAAATTTAAGGTTAAGTTCTTCACCTACTAAAAGAGGATTGCCGTCATACACGTAAGTTCTAGTAGTGGTATTATAAACTGCATCTAGTTTGACTACCATCTCGACGTATAACCGTCTCCCTCCGTCCCAAACATTTTTTTCAATCTCTTGAATTTCAACTACTTTCTTGCCTACTGAATTGTAGCCCACATCGCCTACCCGAAGTTTATTTACCTCCCAATATTCTGGAGGAAAAGAGTTTACGTTCCAATCCTGCCGTTGAAAAGTTAAGTCTATATAGATAAAGACTCTCTGCCTACGAAAGTAAAAAAGCAAAAATCCTACAATTAAAATACCGAATAAAATTAGAACCAAATCAATCAGAGTAATTTTTTTTAGGAGAGATTTTTTTAAATTTTTAAGATTGAGCATAAGCTATTCCTAAGAGCAACCACACAATACCACTAATTGGAATTGTTAACCACCAAGGATAAAACTGACTAACTAATAAATAACCCAAACACCCTAAAATCAGTCCTTTTATAAGAATATTTTTTCCACTCACCAGCCAGCTGTATCCTTGGACTATTATTCTATATATAAATCTAATAAACAATAACAAACCCCCAATTCCCAAAGCCGCTCCTACTTGAGCAAACAAATTATGAGCAGGAGTTGAATCATATAAATAAAATTCTGGTTTCCATTGATCTAAAATCTTATATTGATACACATTAAGACCTAGACCCAAAGGCCTGGTAGCCATAAAGTGAGCAGCCATTTGTAAATGTCGCAAGCGATAAATTGCCCCGCCATCCTCTCTAAAAACTTGAGTCAGACTCATCAATCTATCTAGAATCATGGGTGCCAAGAAAATAATTAATAAACCTAAAATTATCCAGCCATATTTTTTTAACCAAACTGGCAACTGTACTTTGTTTTTCTTAATAATCAGTTGGTAGCTCACCAGAATCAACATCGCCCCGATCACCCAAGCTGCTCTACTGGCCGTTAAAATTAAGGCTAAACTACCCACAACAAAACAGCTCATCATAAAACCCCGATGAAACCAAACTTTTTTGAAACTAAAAATAAACCACGATGGTAAGAACATGATCAAAATTGAAGAAGTCAAATTTGCATCCCAAAATATTCCTCCTGGTCTATATAAACTAGGAGATTCGTCGGCAAAACGACCAGCATATCCAGTATATTTTTCTTCAATTGCCAAACCAATGGGGCCACCATTGATTTTCTGTGCTACCACTAAACTAGCTAAAAACAAACCATAAATAAAAATTATTTCTAGTGTTTTTTTAGCCAAAGATTTGTCTTTAACTAAAGCCATAGCCAGAAATCCCATGGCAAACAACTTGGTTAATTGTAGTAACCAAAACCAAGATACTTCTGGTAATGGTGAGAGCAAAGATGAAACTACCCCTAATGTTATAATTAGTAGCAGTGGCAAATAGGGAAAGGCATGAGGAATCTTAAAAGGCTTGCTGCCAGTCTTGAATCTACTTCTTACTAATAAATAAAGTAATAAGATTAGTAACGCATCAGCAAAGGCTACAAAAAAAATAAGCTCGGGTTGCTTTAAGCCAAGTGCCGAATAATTGTCTGGAGCGATGTAGGGTTTAATAAAGTATTTAGACTGTCTTAACAGATAAATACCAATAAAACCTAGCCACACTGAGTTTATTAATTCTTTATTTAAAAAATATATCACAACAACTAATAACACCATCGCCAACAAGTAGGGTCGCAAAGTACCGATGTTCATTGATAATAAAATAAAAACAACATATACCCAAGACTCAGGTTCTAAAATTCTTAAAAAAGATAAAAAAGAATTAGTAATTTTATGAAACATATGCAAAAGAAAAGCTTTTATTTTTATGAAAGATGGCTCAACTCCTTAGGTTTATTCGATATTCTTAAAAAAATAATTGATGCAAAATGGATCAAACATTCACATTATAAATCTGATTTGTATAAATACTCAACTAGTCAATTTTTGATCCGACATTTCTTTGGCTACAATGGACACCAAGTTAATCACAATACAGGTAACTTGGGTTTCGGTTTCCTTCATTATGCTTTTATTATTGCCTCAAGGCCAGAGAGAATTTTGTGTATTGGTTCTGAGCAAGGATTTATTCCTGCTATTTGCGCCCTAGCTTGCAAAGACAACAATAAGGGACATGTTGATTTTGTTGATGCGGGCAAAACTAGCAAAAATAAAAATCATTGGGGTGGAACTGGATTCTGGAAAAAAAATAATCCCCAACTACACTTTTCAGTTCTAGAACTAGAAAATTGGATTACTCCTTATATCATGACTTCAAAGCAATTTGCAAAAAAATATCAATATAAATATGAGTATATTTTTATTGATGGAGACCATAGTTACCCCGGAGTAAAATTCGATTATGAAACTTTCTGGCCCCGGTTGGCAACTGACGGAATGATGGGATTTCATGATATTAGTCTTAAGGGTCTTAATGGTCAAGATGAGTATGGCGTCTGGAAAATGTGGAAAGAATTAAATAAAAAACACAAACTATCCTTTGAGTATCTGGATAACAGTGTTGGATTCATCCAAAAAAACGAGTAAGTAACTAAACCCGTCGATAGTATCGATCTAAAACAAAGCGCAATAACCCACTTCTAACACCAAGCTTACCGGGAAACACTCCTCTTAATTTAAGTAAAAAAAATAACCAGTTTTTTTCTACTTTAATGATAAACTGTTTTTTAATCTTTTTTCTCAGTTTTTCAATATCTTTCCAGGTTTTACTTTGCAATTGGTAATAAAAGTACATTGGAGGGATACCCATAACTGGAGCAGTAAACTTTTCTAAATCTACATACGAAAGTAATGTAAAACCAGGAATTTTAACCCTGCTAGTATCTTGAGCTTGAGTAATTAACCCAACTTGATCGGTATAAACAGCCTCAATTAACATACAGCCCGAAGGATGAATCTGTTTTTTTATAAGTTTTTTCCCTAGCAATAAATCAATAAATAAGCTAGCTAAGTCTACATGATAAATTTCTTGATAGGTATCCAAAATCTTACCACCCGGAAGTCGGGCCGCTGCCTCCAATAAGATTGGGCCATTGGTGGTAAGTTTCATCTCGATGTGAAAACCGCAGTTGTCAAAACCCAAGGCTTTCATCACTTCAAAAGCTGCTTGCTTACACTTTTTTTTAACTATGGGGGAAAATCTGGCTGGAATAAAAGTGGCGTTTTGTAATAAGTAAGGTCCCGAAGTAGCTTCGTACTCCGCAATGGTAGAAAAAATTATTTTTCCATTCTGAATCAATCCATCACAACTAAAAACAGTTCCCTCAATATACTCCTCAAGTAAAAAATGTGATTTGGACGATTGATAGTACTTCATCCACTCATCAAAATTAGCATTTAGTTGTTTTCTGGCTAGAGTGTATTTTTCAATAAAATCATCTTTTAGTTGTTGTCTCGTCTTCCCTTCCACTTTCATCACTCCATAACTATGACCAGAGCGAACGGCTTTAATCACTACCGGTGATTTAAATTTTTTTAATGTCCACAGACCTTCACTGAGATTGTCAAAAAGAGCAAACTGAGGAGTTGGGATTCCATGCTGTTTGCAACAAAGCCTCATCAAAAACTTATTAGCAGAACTTCTCCTGGCTGCATCTGCACTTAAAAATATTTTACCAAGCGCCTCTGCCAAATCTGCGGTTTGAACGATATTCATTTCAAAAAAAGTTAAAACTGCATCAAACTCAATCTGGTGATTTTTCATATACTTAGCAACGTCACTAATCAGAACATCAGAATCATAAGTATTAGTCATAATTACATTTGATGCCGGCACATAAGACTTTATCCACTCTGGATAATTAGCAAAAGTCGCCAAATAAATTGATAAACCTTTCTTAGCAGCCGCCTTGAAGGTATACTCCTTGTCAGGAGTGCCCCAGTTCACATAAAGAATATTGTGTGTTTTTGACATTTTATAATGCTAAATAAACTCATTACCACTTTAAAAATCGGATGTCGCTTGTGGCAAATAAAAAGCAAGTATCTTCCCAATGGTCATAAAAGTCTTCATGGTTCTTTTTATGTTAACAATAATCTTACTGCCTATCTGAGTTATGTTTTATTTGTATATTTTAACCCATTACATTATGGGAAGTGGATAGAAAAGTTTCCACTAAAAACAAGCTCGCTAGCTGATTTAGAAATCGAAGTCTTCAAATCATTAATAACAACCTTCGGAGGCAACCTAGCTCATTGGACTGGTTTTATCAATAGTGGCGCTTCAGCGGGTAATTTTTATGCTTTATTATTATGTCGAAATTGGTTTTTATCTCATGGATACAAAAAAATCACTCTTTATCACACACAATTAACTCATCACTCAATTACCAGCTCAGCCAAAATTTTAGGTTTCAAGATTGAGCAAATTGGACTTTCTGATCAATGGATAATGGAAGTAAGCGAGCTGAAAAAAAAGCTCTCAACTTTAAACAAAAATGAAGCTATTTGTATATTTTTAACCTGGGGATACAAACAAACTGGCACTACTGACAACCTAATTGCTGTTCAAAAAACCCTTAATGAGCTAAGGATTAATAATCAGGTTAGTATTTGCCTAGATGCAGCCTTTGATGGCTTGGTTGCTCCTTTTTCACCAAAGTCAACAAAACCCCTAACCCTACCCTCATTATTCGCAATGACTCTAGATTTTCATAAATATCTAGGGGTTCCGGCTCCAGCGGGCGGTATTTTACTACAGAAAAAATTTCTTCCTAAAGATAAGTTTATTGCCCAAGGTTTAACTGAAACCAAATCACTTTTGCCAGCTATTGCAGTTTGGTCGTCTTTGGTAGGAGATAGCCAAGTAGCTAGACTAAAAAAACAAGTAATAAAAGCACAGTCTCTGAGAAAATATTTTATTGATCAACTCAAAACTTCTTCTAATACTAAATTTATTTATCATCAAAACAATATTAATTTATTATTTTCTTGTAATCAAAAACAGTTTAATGAACTTCAAGCTGTTTCTAATCACTATCCCCTGCGTTGTTTTAAACAAAAAAATTCTTATTGGGTAAAAATTATCTTTTTACCGCAACTAGATCAAACTAAAATAAATAACTTAATTAAGTTATTTAATGAGGCATCATGAACTGGCGGCTAAAAATTTGTGATTATCATCAGCTGTTATTTCCTCAACATCACAGCTATATACTATTTGAGGGAGATTCAATTTACCAACACTTAAGTGTAAAATACCAACCTCAAATTAATTTTTTAGGCATGTTTTCCAACGATAAGTTTATGGCTGGCTGTAACACTAAAACCAAACTTCCTTGGAACTCACCGTTTTTTTTAGTGGACTTTTATCTTAAGCAACCCAAAAAGTTTTTATTTTTAGGAGGGGGACCTTGTTGTGCTCCAACAGCTCTGTGGAAAAGAGACAACGACCGCTCCATATCAATTGATATTGTGGAGCAAGATCCATTAGTTCTAGAACTTGCTGCTAAATTTTTTAATCTTCCTAAAGATCGCCGGATTAACATTCATCATACTCAAGCTCAGCAATTTCTTATTCAAAATAAAAAAAAGTATGATGCTATTTTTTTCGATTTGGGCTTTACTTATGAGCGCAGAAATGACAAAAAATATAGTTTTTGTGCTCAAAAATTCACTCTCAAGCAACTCAAGAAAGCCCTTACTCCTCAAGGAATAATCATCTACGTAGTAATTGCTCGTCGGCAATGTCATCAAAAACAATTTTTATGTGAGTTGTATCAACAGTTTAAAAAATTTTTTAATTACTGTGAATTATATAGTGATGAGCCACAAAATCACAAAAAGATTCAATCTCACGTCTTTATCTTGAATCAAAAAAATATGCAAAATAACAAACCTTTCACTAAACTTAGTAAGACAGATGATCATTGGTCAAACCTCTATCAAGAATTAAAAGGCAAGCAAATGAATGCTTCTGTACTTACTTGATTATGGATCGATAATCAACCTTAAAAGCTGTGGTCCAAATTTTATGTTTCTGATCAATCTCTTTTAAGAGATCTCGTTTCTTTTTGGAAGCTACTATGCCTTTATTAATCCCCCAAAAAATATCAGCTAAGTTGAAAATAAAAGCTGGTGCATGGGAACACACCACTGTAGTAATTTCTCGTTTTTTTTGTAAATTTTTAATTGCTTCCAGGGTTTTAAGTTGAAATTCAAAATCTCCGGCTAAAAAAATTTCATCAAGAATCATGACATCGCATTCACTGGCAATTGCTACAGCAAAAGCAAGACGGAATTTCATCCCTGATGAGTATGTATAAAAAGGAGCATTAATAAACAGACCAATATCAGCAAACTCAACTATTTGCTTAAATTTTTGTTTAATTTCTTTTTTATTCATTCCCACCAACATCCCGTTTAAAAAAACATTTTCTTCTCCTGTTAAATCAGGATGAAAACCAGCCTCTAGGTCCATTAGCGCCACTGCTCGCCCAAAGGTTTGGACAATTCCAATGGTGGGTTGAGTAATTCCAGCAATAATCCGTAACAAAGTGGTTTTACCAGCCCCATTGGGACCAATCAATCCCACCCTGTCGCCTTTATTAATTTCTAAGCTGACATTTTTTAACGCCCAAAAACTGCCATTTCTGGTATGTGCAACCTGATATTTTTTACCAATTTTACTTAATTTAATAGCTATTTTTGACATAAATTAATCATTTAAAGTTTATCTACAAAGTAAGGTTTTAGATGTGCAAACACATACCATCCAAGAACAAAAATTAAACACGAAATTAACAAATTAACTCCCACTAAAGTTAGAGAAATAGTTGAAGTGATGGAAAGACCAAATCTAATTAGCTCAATTATTCCAGCCATAGGATTGAGGTAAAATAAGGGCTGCAATATAGCTGGAGCTATTTCCTGAGTATATAAAATCGGTGTCACATAAAATAATAATGGTAGAAAATTTTTAACTATAAAATTAATATCTCTAAAATAAACAGTCATGGCCGATACTAATAAGCTTAGCCCTCCAGTAAATCCGACCAACCACATTAAAGATAGTAAAACAAATAAAAGTTTAAGCCATGAAAGCTGGTAGTTCATTACTACTGCTACTAACGCTATCCCCATAGCAACCAAAAAATGAAGTAGGTTAACTAAAATTATTGATAAAGGCAAAAATTCTTTGGGAAAATTTGACTTAGTTAATAAATGACGCTTAGCAATAATAATTGGCGTAGTCTGGTGAAGACTCTGTGAGAAAAAATTCCAAGGAACCAACCCTACAAACAAAAATATAAAGTAGTGATCAATGTCAACGCGAGCAAATAACTTAAAAACTAGGCCCAAGCTTAACATTTGCAAAACTGGGTTAATAATCGTCCAAAAAAATCCCAACCAAGTATAACGATACCTGAGAGAAAATTCTTTTTGGGTAAGAGTAATTAAAAAGTCTTGATAGTAACGCAGTGGCATTTTCATAAATTCTATACTATCGTTTATTATAACTGTCGATCTGTAAATAAATTATGACTATCTCAGTAGTAATTCCTACCAAAAATAGAGCTCGGCTACTAAAACTATGTTTAATGTCTTTAGTGAATCAAACTATCATACCAGATGAAGTAATCATTATTGATAACAACTCTACAGACAAATCTAGCTTAGTAATTAATAGGTTTAAGAAAAAATTACCAATAATTTATCAGGTTAATATTAATAACAATCTACCCTCTCTTTATAATGCTGGAATAAAATTAGCGAATTCTAAAATCATTGCTTGCCTTGATGATGACTGCTGGGTAGAAAAAAATTGGGTAGAAAATATTATTTCAGCCTACCAAAGCCACCCCAATTCAGTTATTCAAGGAAAAATCATTAGTTATCCTCAAGACAATATTTATACTAAAATTATGGCTCAACACTACCAAAATTGGCTAAAAACTCACCTCTTGGCAAATCAAACACTGGCGGTTTTAGACAC
>JAHJTF010000021.1 GCA_018830045.1 Patescibacteria group bacterium
GCTACCTGAGAAACTAAATTTCTTCGACTGACATGTTAAAGTGCAATGTTTTTTTAGTCTTGTGAAAAAACGCTCTGTTCTCTCTAAAACCAAAAAACCCCGCTAATTTTTATGCGAGGCTTTAAAACATTTTTATAAGTATTACTTATACGCCCCGCATTGCCTTATTCCAAATAAGGTAAAGGAAATTAGAGCGGTGAGCGTTCTTATAGTTACTCATAATTTTCATATTTTAGTTGATTGATACGAAATGTCAACTATTAATCTAATTAAATAATTAATCAGTTCTGAAACGATCTTTTTTCTCTCTCCACCAAGCTTGACAAGCCGAACATTTCCCACCGAGAATATCTGTTTTTCCATTTCCTTGACACACCTTCCCTAGGGAGCAAGGATAAAATTTTTCTCCATTTAACACAACTGTTCCATCTCCTGCCCTGGCTTCAAGCTGTGATTCTCTTTTTTCATTCATACGTTTAATTTAACATCTTTAACTCTAATTTGTATACTTTTTTTGCCATTCCATTTATTAAGCTCTAAAACTCCAGCTACGTCTATCTTGTCTCCAAGAGTAATTTTTTCTCTCAGGCTTCCCTTACGCCAGAAAAGAAAATTAATTGGTGTAACTCCGTCGTCACCTTTGCCAACAATTTTCAAATGCTGGTTGTCAGCCCCCATAGTAAAAACCTGCAAAACCTCAACGTTTTTAAAACCCAGAATCGGCTCTTCATTGCCCTGCCCAAAGGGGGCAAACTCATTGATCATTTTCACTGTTTTTTCATTTATCAATAAAAAAGGAATTACCACTTCGACATTAATGCTTGGTTTCAGCAACTCCTTGTCAATTGTTTCTTTAGCTAGCTTCTTCAACCTTTCGATAACTCGGTCTAACTTACTAGCTTCTAACCCAAACCCCGCGGCCATCGGATGCCCGCCTACATCTAACAAATCGTCCCTGACCTCTCTAATTAACTCCACGATATTTACTCCCGGGACACTTCTAGCAGAAGCTTTACCAATTCCATCACCAACACTAATAACAATCACTGGTTTATAGAATTGCTCCATTAACCTACCAGCAATTAACCCCACTACGCCTTCATGATATTTATCGCAATGAACAATAATAATGTGTTCTTGTTTCCAATTTTCAGATTGAGATAAGGCATGACCATACATTTCATATGTCATATCTTGACGGGCAATATTGGTTTCACTCAAAACTTGCGCTAGTTGCTCTGCTTTTGACTTATTGTTTGTTAATAGTAAACGCAATGCATCTAAGCTATGGCCTAATCTTCCCATGGCATTGATTCTGGGCGCTATGCCAAAACCAACAGATTGCGAATCAATGTTGTTTTGATCTAAACCGGCATGAGTCAACAAGGCTTTAAATCCGACCCGTTTGGATTTCCTTAAAGCCTCTAGACCAAACTTTGCAAAACTTCTGTTTACATCTCGTAGAGGTACTTGATCAGCAATGGTAGCAATGGCAGTTAAGTCTAATTGCCAGTCCTTGGCTATTTGATACCCAGCTAATTTTAATATCTCTCTGGCAAACATCCAACTGACTGTCGCGCCACACAATTGGGTAGAGTGTACTACGGCTACAGCTGAGGGTAATTTGTCTTCTGGTTGATGGTGATCAGTAATAATTAAATCAATCCCTGCATCTAGAACTCGTTGAGCTGATTTATGTGCCACAATACCGTTATCAACTGTGATGATTAAATCTGGCTTATTTTTTGCCAGTAAATCATCCAAGGCCTTATCTGATAAACCATAACCGTGCTTCTCACGCAAAGGGATGAAGGGAATGGCTTGACAGCCCATTTTATATAAAGCTTGCCATAAAATAGCGGTTGCACAGACTCCATCGGCATCATAGTCACCAAAAATTACTACTTTTTCTTTTTTTTCTATGGCTTTTAAGATTCTTTTAATTGCTTTTTTCAGTTGACCAGCGTCCAGACCAACCTCTTGAATTGAAATTTCAGTAGGATTTAAAGGAGAGAAAAATAGCTCATCCTTCTTTTCTAAACCGCGAGTTTTGATTAAGATATTTCTTAATTCATTCTCGCTTTGGGGTATAGTAGACTCAAGGATATTCCAGCGCATCTGATATCAGTATAATAGAAAAACACATCTTAACATACTTATGAAAATTCAAATTAGAGACGAAGTTACCTTTATCATTCAGGCCCTAGAGAAAGCGGGTTTTGAAGCTTTTCTCGTGGGCGGAGCCGTGCGAGACTTAATTTTAGCGCAGCAAAATAAGCTTGATCCCGATGAAGCAGTTAAAGACTATGATTTTGCTACCAATGCCACACCTGACGAAATTCAACAACTTTTCCCGGAAAGCTTTTATGAAAATGAGTTCGGCACCGTAGCAATTACTCACCAAGAGCTACTTAAACAAATGGGAGTTCCTTCAGCTGAAAGTATCCTACCTAAACCACATCACCCGCCCAAAGACAGAATTATTGACTTAGTTCAAGCCACCAAAATTCATAAATCTTTGGGAATTTCCAAAAAAATTGAACAAGAAAAAATCAAAACAGTTTGGTTGTCTGATTTTGAGATCACTACATATCGCTCAGGAGAGGTCTACGCTGACTTCCGCCGTCCAGACCCCACTAAATTAGTTTGGGGTAAAACTATTAATGAAGATCTTAAAAGAAGAGATTTCACCATCAACGCCATGGCTTTGAAATTTATTAAAAAAGATGAATACGAGCTCATCGACCCCTTTAAGGGCCTAGATGATCTAAACCAGCATTTTATTAAAACAGTTGGCGATCCCACTCAAAGATTTAAAGAAGATGCTTTAAGGATGCTGAGAGCTGTACGTTTTGCGGTACAACTAAACATGCAGATTAGTGATCAAACTTTTGAAGCCATTATTAATCATGGGCAGTTAATAACTAAAATTAGCTGGGAGAGAATTAGCGACGAATTTTTAAAAATTTTAGCCAGCCAATATCCTGCCGAAGGAATTAAATTACTGGATGAATCAGGATTATTACAATTTGTCTTACCTGAAATTTTACAGGGAAAAGCGGTCTCGCAGGGCGGCCATCATACCACTGACGTTTGGACTCACAGTCTGGATTCAATCAAAGAGTGCCCCAACCCCGATCCCATTGTCAGACTAGCAACCCTTCTTCATGATGTGGCCAAGCCACAAACATTTGAAATCAGGAATGACAAAATCACTTTTTATAATCATGAAATTATTGGCTCGCGGATGGCTGATACGATTGCTAAGCGCTTCAAACTTCCCAATGCCCAAAGAAAGCAGTTATTTACTCTAGTTAGATATCACATGTTTTATTATCAACCCCATCACACTGATGCGGCCATTAGGCGTTTCATGCGCAAGGTTGGTTTAGAAAATATCGACGAAATTTTAGATCTACGAGAAGCAGATCGCTTGGGTAGTGGAGCCAGGAAAACCAGCTGGCGATTAGAAGAAATGAAACAACGGATGGTTGAGCAACTTAACCAACCCATGGAAGTAACTGATTTAGACATTAATGGCTATGATTTGATGAAAGAATTCGCTCTCAAATCAGGACCCTGGATAGGTGAAGTTCTAAACAAACTTTTAGAAAAAGTTTTGGACGAACCCGAACTAAACAAAAAGGATGAATTAATGACTTTGGCTAAAGAGCTGATTAAACAAAATTAACCCTTTTTTTCTTTTTGATAAATGTCTCCGCATCTTCCCACAGAAGTAAAAATGGGGCTGCGGTAAAAGTAGAAGAATATGTGCCGGTAACAGCACCGATTAAAAGAGCAATGGCAAACCAACGAATTGTTTCTCCGCCCAACATCGCCAAAGCAGCCAGCATGATGACAATGGTAACTGAGTTATTAATCGAACGACTCAAAGTTTCAGTCACTGCAATGTTGATTAATGATACTAAAGAATACTTAGAGTATTTCCCACGTAATTCCCGAATACGATCATAAACCACAATGGTATCGTGAACAGAAAACGACAAAGTGGTAAGTAGAGCCGTCACGTACAACATATCAACTTCAATCCCATAGAAATACCCCAATAAACTGAACACGCCTAATAAAACTAAAGAGTCATGAAGCATGGCTAAAATTGCGCTTACCCCATACTTTAATTCATTAAACTGGACCCACACATAAATCGTAATTAATCCTGCCGCTATGATTACCCCGGTTAGAGTTTTTGTCAGTAACTCTTTCCCCAGTGAAGGTCCAACTGTTTCGAAACGTTTTTCTTCTACCGTTCCATAATCATTACTTAAGACTTTTAAAATTAAATTCTTTTGCTCATTATCTAAATGCTTGCCACGTAAAATAATCTGATTTTCTCCAGATTGTACAATGGCATCTAGTTCATAAATTTGACTTAAATTTTCTTTTAAACTTGAAAGACCCAAATTAGTTTCTTGACCAATCTGAGTAAACTGAACTTCCAATAAACTCCCGCCTGTAAAATCTATGGCTGGCTTCATCCCAAACAAAACCAATGAAATTGCTCCGGGAATAATCACAAGTAGTGAGATTGCAAAATAAAGCCAACGCCACTTCATGAAGTTCATCTTTGACCTCGCTGTTCTTTTAAAAATAGCCGCATAAATGTTCTAGTAACCACCACCCCAGTAAACAATCCCAACAAAACTCCAATTAATAAAGTTATCCCAAAACCCTTCACCATCCCACTAGTATTTAAAAAACTAAAATCAAGCGGATTAATTAATATCAACGCGGTCATAATCGTGGCAATATTGGCATCTTTGATACTATCCCAAGCTCGACCAAAACCCAACTCCATGGCTCTTCTCCATGGTTTATCCAACCGCAGTTCTTCCTTCATTCTTTCAAAGATTAAAATATTTGCATCAACGGCCATACCTATAGTCAATAGCATCCCGGCAATCCCGGGTAAAGTCAAAGTCACACCGATAACTTTGTAAATTGCGATTGTTAAAATTCCATAAATTATCAAGGCCAAATCTGCGATTAGGCCCTTCCAGCCATAAAGCATGATCATAAATGCCATCACCAAACCAATTCCAATCGCTCCAGCCTTAACACTCTGTTCCACTGCCGCTTGCCCCAAACTTGCCCCCAGTTGACGCTGTTCAATAACCTCGATTGGAACTGGCAAAGCTCCAGCATTCAGTTGAATTGCAGTTTGTTTAGCCCCTTCTAAATCAAAGCCGCCAGTCATAACAGCTCGTCCATCTAAAATTGGAGTATTAATTCTAGGCATAGCAATGGGTAAATCGTCTAAAAATATCGCCAAAACTTCACCCACATTTTGTTGGGTTAACTCACCAAATATCTTTTTACCTTCGTCATCAAATTCCAAAGCAATAACCGGCTCGTTAGTTTGCTGATCAAACTGTACTATTGCTCTTTTAAGCTGTTTGCCGGTCAAATTAGTGCGTTCAAATTGATTGAAAAAAGCAATGGCTGAATAAGTAGCCTCTGAGGTAACTAAATCTGGATTTTGCAACCTAAAATCTAGCAACGCAGTTGTGCCAACTAACTGCAAAGCTTGATCTGGATCACTTACTCCAGGAAGATCCACTAATAAGCGATACTCTTCTCCCATTTTAGCAGTAGTAACCGTTGGCTCATTAATGCCATATAAATCAACCCTTCTCAAAATTACTTCTTTAGCGCTCTCGATAGCCGTTTCTTTATCTTCAGTTGCAATTTCAGCCGTATCTGCTTGTAGTACCACCTGCATGCCGCCCTGGATATCTAAGCCTTTTTTGAGTTTAAATTCTTTATGAACCCGCTTACCAAAAATAGTCACATCTAAAGGTGGCACAAAAATTTCTTGATTAATTTGTTTGCCGAATAAATTTAGGTTTACCGGGATACTACTAGGTAAAGAAATATACAAAGAAATAACTGTCAAAACTGTAATAAAAATAAAAATCTGCAAATTACGCCGCATATTACTATCTAATTTTTATGATTACGCTAATCCAAGAATTTGACGATCAACAAAATCATCTTCATTTCCAATCACCATTACCCGATTGGCATATAAAATATCCATGGTGAAAGGATCGCGACGAGTTTTTCTAAAATCAAACTCTTTCTTTTCAAAAACTGCAACCCTAATCTCACGCTCTAACCGAGCTTCTTCTTCTTTAATTAAAGCTTCTAGCTCGGGCAAAACAACATCTCCAATAATTAACACATCGATCTCATTTTGACGAGGCGCCAAGCCTCGCACAAATCGACCAGAAAACATCACAAACTCAAGTGTTCCTAGTTTACGACGCAGTTTCCTAATCTTTTTACCCAAACCACTACTTTTAGCCACCATTTGGTGGATTTCTTGAAAATATAGATAGCGTTTGTTAAGGAAATAGTAGAGGCGATTGCCACGCTGTTCGCTCTTAAGTAATCCATAACCAAGCATTTTATCTAATTCTCGTCTAACAGCGTTAATTTCCTCATTAATTTCTCTGGTGATCTGTCTGACGTAATACATTTCCTCAGAGTTAATAAAGAACAACTTAATCATCTTCACTCGAACACGTGAAATCATGAAATCTTTTAGTGAAGTCATAGTATTCCTATCATAAACAATCTGTACTCAAATTGTAGGTGAGAGCAGCCCAGGTTTCAAGCAGAAGCTAGTATTTAGAAGCTAATATTCTGCTTTGGTTGTTTTGTTGACCACAGAAATCCAAGTTAAGCCCCTGGCAAAAAGTAGTTGCTTGCCACGCTCATCCACAAATTGGAGCTCATCGGTACGAGTTTTTTTAGTCCAAGTGGCTTTTATTACATCACCATTTTTAAATATTAAAGCATCTCCAGTCCCAGTTGTCCCATAAAGCATGTGTTGCTTCTCATTAAGTGGGCCTTTTTCAGTGGTGAGTAATACAATCACATTGCTAGCTTTAATTTGCTCATTCGTATTTAGATCAATATGATCCTCGCCACCCATCTTACGCTTATAACTATTGCTCTCTGCATCATATTCCCATTCTACAAAGTAGTCACTGTATCCACTCCAAAATTCATATGATATCTTAGTCACACTGCCTGCTTCTGGCTGACTGTCCTGATATTTCCAGGGTTTAAAATCCTTTTGCCAATCTTCTCCTCCCACAACCTTACGTCCCACTTTTCTTTCTGGAGAGACATTAGTCCACTCTCTTTTTTTAGCTACATCCCATAATTTTTCAGTACTACTGACCATAGTGTGTTCAGTAGCAATTTCCCGACCTTCCAAACGATTATAATCACGAACAAAAGTGGGATAACCAATAGAAAATTGATTAAGATCATTCTCACCCACCCAGCCATAATTAGCTAATTGACCTAAGGCATCAGTTGGCCCAGATAAATTGGCTCCACCCACATGAGCATAGAGTGGTTGATTAAAACCAGAAGCCCAATCAATAAAGTAGGTTCGAGCTGAGCGAATTGGAGCCAGGATAGTATCATACTTTTGCACCCCACAATAAAATAAGCCCATAAAACGAGTTATTCCCCCCTCAGCAATGACTTCAAACACAATGTCTGCATCAGAAAGACCAGATTGAGGACGAGACTGGACATGATTTTCAATCATCACCGCTAAAGGACGTTTTTTCTCCCAAGCGTCACGTTCAGTTTTAGTGTAATATTTCCCACTTAAAGGACAAGCTTGGTCTTGTTTTTCATTAGGATCAATATCTAGTAATTTACTCAATAAAGTTCTGTTATCTTCCACACTACTAACATTTTCCGCCGCCGTGGTAGCAGCGTTCAGGGTTCTTTTCCCAAAATAACTAAAAACTCCAAAGGAAACGACCGATGCTGTGATGTATAAACCTAAAACGAGTAATAAAGCAGGTTTCTTCATATATTATTTCCTTTTTTCCAATGCTACATGTTGTATCAAAGCTTGAAATATAACGCAACTAGTACCCCAATTACTACTATAGAGGCAATTAAAGTTCTTGTCAGATCTTTAATTATTAGTTTTGTATCATAATGCATCAAGTCAACTGTTTCAGCTCTAACGACCGATAGCCCGCTGTTACTTCTTTTTTTATTCCCTCGTTGAGATCGGGCTTTGATGTGATCTTTTTTTGTTCTTCGAGCAGTCATATTAAATAAAAATTCTCACTACATCTCTAATGGTAACTAAGATTAATAAACTCAGCAAGAAGATGTATCCCGCATAGTTGAAATACTGTTCTATTTTTTCAATTCTTTTTCTGCCAGTTATTCTTTCAATTAAGATAAAAACTGCTCGTCCACCATCCAGAGCTGGAATTGGCAAAATATTTAAAATCGCCAAATTTATTGATAACATTCCGCTAAAACTCAGGACTGCTAGAAAACCTTCGGCAAAGATTTTCCCACTGGTAGCTTGATGCACTATTCCCACGGGACCAGCAATATCCTCTGGAACTTGCCCTAAAGTAACCAAATTAATCAAAAGATCGCCTAAACCATTTAAGATCATGCCGCCTAACCAAAAAGCCTGAATTATGCCATACCAAATACCCCTAAAAGGCATTTCGTACCAGGGGTAATGTAAATAGACGCTGGGCTGAAATATCACTCCCAGAGAGCCTTGCCCCTGAGGAGTTTCTTCGGGACTGCGTAAATATGCAAAATATTCTTGTTTTTCTTCTTCGCACCCTAGCTGATCGCACTGTCCACTAGTCACAATGATGACGGTTTCTCCCTGTTTTGCTGTAATTTCATCAATAACCTCTTGGGTAGTTGGGGTTGCGATAAACTCATCATTTACTTTCAAGCCCAAGATATTAACATTAGCAGGAATACCCGCTGTTGCTGCAGGAGAATTGGGAGAAATCTCAGCTAACCGAGGTTCCTTGAGAGGAGTGGGAATTCCTAAAATTGAAAATACCAAAGAAAAAGCCAGCACTCCAAACAAAAAATTAACACTAGCCCCAGCTAATATCACTCCGAGGCGTTGATTGATAGAAAACTGGTGGAAAGCACCTAATTTTTCTTCTTCACCTCTGATCCTAACAAAGCCTCCAAAAGGAATCCAATTCAAAGAAAAAACTGTCTCTCTCCATTTAAAAATTTTAGCAGCTAGTGGTGGGTACCCCAAACCAAATTCTTCTACTTTCATGCCCACTTTTTTGGCTGCAAAAAAATGACCCAGTTCATGAATAATGACTAAAGTTGACAAGATTAAAATAAAAATAATTATCGACATGAATAAATATCAGAGCTAAAGTGTCATTAACTCATTTTCTTTATTTTCAGCCATTTTTTCTAATTTATCTATATATTTTTGAGTAGCTTCATTTAGTTTTTTCAGATCATTGTGAATATCATCTTCACTCACATTAGCCTCGCCTTTTTGTTGCTCGATCTCTTGCTTGACATCTGAACGAATAGACCTCAGCATGACCCGGCCACTCTCCACTTTTTGATGTAAGAGCCTGACCATTTCTTTACGTCGTTCTTCTGTTAAGGGCGGCACCTGGATGCGAATGATATTTCCATCCACCACTGGATTAAAATTAAGACCAGACTTGGCAATGGCTTTTTCAATTGATTCCAAGATTGAGGTATCCCAGGGTTTAATCATTAGCAAACTGGGGTCAGGAGCTGAAACACTTGCTAGTTCGTGAATTTTCATTTCACTTCCATATGCCTCCACCGTGACCGGATCCAACATCTGAACAGAGGCTTTGCCTGTTCTTAAAGTAGCGAGATCCTTTGTCACATGCTCAATGGCTTTGATAGCTAATTCATCAAAAATGGAAAACTGAAATGACATATACACAGATTATACTATATTTTGTATACTAACAAAGTATGCGACTGCGAACCTATTGGCACATTTTAAAAAAAACTTTTTCTTCTCCGGCTTATTACTTAGAAGTTATTAAAGCCCCTTTTTGGCTAAGTTTAAAATTTTTTATTCTGAGCATGATTTTACTAGGTATTTCTTGGGCCCTAAGAATTAACCAACGAATTATCCCACAACTCCAACAGCAGAGCGAGGCTATACTTAAAGAACTAGCGGACAATTATCCTGAAAATTTACAACTCGTTTGGACTGGAGAAAGAATTGAAATCACTCCTTTGGAAATACTGGAGATTCAATATCCAACACATCTAAAAATCGGTCTTCAGCTACCACCTCGCCTAGCTTATCTTAGCCCTGATGAACAAACGCCAGAACAGTTTGATGAGAAATTTGCCAATGAAAGTCTATTCATTTTAACTCCTCGCTATCTCTACCTAAATAACCTTAGAGATTCCTGGACAGCAATGCTTTTAACAGAGTTGCTACCCACAGATCCAGCCACTCTTTCCAAAGAAACTCTACCCAACTATTTAGATCAAGTTAAATTATTTATTTCTAGGTTGGTTACTTTTACTCAACGAGCAATTTATATAGTTTTACCAGCGTTTTCCATCTTTGTCATGCTTTGGGTAGGATTGATTGAATCAATCTTTATGTATTTATTCTTTAAATTTAATCAAATTAAATTAAACTTTAAAAAAACTTATCAACTCTCACTCCACTTAATGGTGGTAGCAGAAACCATTAACCAACTCACGTCTTGGCTTTACCCCAAAGTTCAATTACCAATGTTTGTCCTATCTTTTTGGATAATCCTACTCTATATTTTCTGGACTCAACGGAAAAAATTTTCACTTCTTAAATCTTAGCTCACTCATCTTCTAGGTTAATTTTAATCTCAACTAGGGGGAAAGGCAACTTTTCCTGACTGGGATCTGCAAGCTCTAGCTCTTGAGATAATTCTTGGACTCTCTGCTCTAACGGACCAGATATGGCTTTATCAAGCGGGCTATCATCAAGCAAAATATTTTTTTCTCCGGGACTTGATTGTCGTGACTTAATAAAAACTGCCCCCAATACTAGTAATAGTAAACAAATTCCAATCGCAAGCACAATTTTCTTGGGGAATTCTTTATTATTTGGAGTCTTTTCATCATCTAATAGTGGCTGCTGGGGTTCTTGTCGAGCCGTTGGTTTCTCGTACAAGGGACTCTCTGTTATAAATTGTGTCTGGTCTTGGGCATCTGATTGTTTCATATCTTAAGCAACTCCTCTAAAAACAACAGGGCTTTAGCTAGGGATGAATAAATTCTGCTCAAACGATCATTGGCAAACTGATAAACTTCCTTATAGTCTAAATCAGAGGAATCAGAAAATTTGGCTTCTACTAGATCAAACTCTCCTTTCAAACTACTCAAAACCCTATTGGTTTCATCAAAAGAACGTTTTCTTTCAGCTGATTTTAAGGCTCCGCCAGCAGTAGCCAATTGTTCCTCCATGTCATGCCTGAGGACAAGGGCTTTGTCATGAACTGTCTGTAGTTTACCGACCGTTAAAAGTGCAAGCACCCGATAAACTGATTCCTCGATTTCACTAAATAATTCTTTAAACTCTACAGCAACGTTAGCTATGCTAGGCTTGTCCAATGGCTCAGCTAACTTTTGTTGATGTTGTTCAATTTTACTTAGGGTATCCAAGAGATTCTGTTGCGCAGCTTGCTTTTCTGGTAACTCAATACCTGCTTGGGCCAATAAATGAAAACGCAATAATCTAATGTAAGTTCGCAGGACGTTGGCTCTGGCCACCATTGCGGCTTGCGTTGCTCTAACTGATTTTTCTAAAGAGGCTAATGTCTCAAGTTGGAAATATTGTTGCTTAAGAATCTTGTATTCTTTTTCACTGGAGCGGTAATCCTCAAGCTCTCCGCGGTACTGGAGAGTTAACTGTCTAATATCTTTAGAAAAAGATTGGGCGTCAAACACCTTTTGATTATCTTCTAGCGGCGGAATCTCTTGAGCTAGCGCTTGTCCGTGAGTCAATAATAAAAACGAGATGATAGTAGTTAAAAAATTTTTGTTGATCCAGTTCATAAGCTGAGTTACTTGATATGTGATTTAAAGTGTTACTAAGATGAGCAACAATCCGGCTAAAGTTCCTATCCCAAAATACTCTAGTACAACTCTCCCAGTGATCTGATTAGTTTTAAAATGAGTCAAAATGCCCCAAAGTAAGTAAAAAACAGCAATGGAAATAGCCACCATACGCTGGGTTTGACGATCTGGCCAAGCACCTAGAAATAGGATTACTCCTAAAACTAATCCAATAATTAATATTATGTATGCTAATTTGTGTTTGTTTAATTCTTTTAACATCTGCTTATCCCACTACTCCTCCCCTAAAGAAAATAATTAAATACATCACAGCAATAAAAAGAAAAATATGTGCCAGATTTTTGCCCACTATGCGAATACTGTCACGGTTACCAATAATAAACGTGTCATAAATTAAAGTGCTAACAATTAGTATAATCACAGCCAAAAAGAAGGCTTTGGTTAATTGAAGTGGTGTAAACAAGGGTGGTGACTCAACCTGGCCTCCTGGAACTAACAAACTAGCCAATATACTGGCTTGAGAACGCTTTACTGCGTCTCCTGAGGCTTGGACAACCTTTGCTTCATCTGCATCTCCTAGCACGGGTTTAGCCCCAACTCCTGCTTGAGTACCAAACATCTGGACAACCAGAGTGGTTTCATATCCCTCTAAGCTACCATCAATGACTGCAATCCCAATTTCTTCATATTTTGAATTAACAATATTAGCCCGATGAGTCGGCGAAGCCATCCAGGCCGCGACCATGTTTGGCGTATTGGCAAAATCTCGAGCCAAATTTTCTCCTGCCACCCGATATTGATACCCGGCTTGTTGAATAAAGTACCAAGGTTCAACACCATCAGGAGCAGTATGAGACCAATACTGATCAGTAAACATGTTTTGCCCCTTAGCTAGGGCGGCTTGGGTCAAACTTTGATTTAATTGTAGTGGTTTCAAACCCAGCTGAGCTCGTTCTTGGTTGGTAGCTTCAATGACTTGCTTGGGAGTAATTGTAGATGCATAACCTAAAATACTGCCGTTAGCGCTTGTTAATCCAGAAAAAAGATGTAGTAAGGCCACAAAACCGCTGGCAATCAAAACCACAAAAAATAAAGCTTCGGGGTGCAATAATCGCGGTCGGTGATTATTCGAGCGTCTTGGATGAAAAATATGGGCAACAATATCAGACAATTTTCTCACGTACTCTATTATGCAGCAAAAGTGAGAAGAAACTCAAGAGTTAAAGGGTGAAGTTGAAGGAAACGCTTTTTCCCAAGGGTGATAAAGAACCATCAGAATTATAGGCGCGAACGGTTAGATAGCCTTGGTTTATGGCTGGGAATTGGACAAGAATAAACTCTTTTTCTCGCGCAGGTTGAGGAGAGAATTCCGCAGGTAGCACTCTTTTTATGAGCTGAGCCTGAGTCCAGTTTTTTTCAGTAAGGGGATCTGTAAAAAAACGAATCTCGTAGCCCAAGGCTTTGTTTAAATTTTGATCATTGGTTTGAGGGCTAGTCCATTCAAGAGTCAAATATCCAGCTTTGTCGACAGTAACAAACAGATCACTGATTGGCTTGATTTCAATAAAGTTTTTATTATTATTAACAGTTAATTTAATACTATTAATAGTAGTCTGAGTGTTTTGTAGCTCGTCACCTGTGTTACCGCTCCATAAGGTTAAAGTTGTTGGATGATTGGTAAAAGTTAGGGGATTAAAACTGATGGTTTTTGGGCCAATTTCTACAGCTGATTGTTGATAAGTTAAGTATTCATCTATAGAAACAGTAAATCCGGGCTGATCAAATCCCAGAGCGGTTTCCTGACTAATGAGCTCATACTCAATTTCTAAAACCCAGGCCTTGCTTTCTGTTAAGTTTGGAAGTTTAAATGACAATTTTCCGTCTTGTAACTTAATTTGGTGGGCGAGTAAAATAATTTCTGTCTCAAGCGGTAGGGAAAGAGATGGCAATGGTGGCGAGGGAGGAGATGATAATGGTGATGGGGAAATAGCCGGCGAGGGTAGCGGAGAAATAACCGGCGAAGATAGTGGAGAAATAGCCGGCGAAAATGGTGAAGAAAAAGCTAGCGGAAGCAGGGAGAAGGATGGCGGGGAGGAGGCAGACAGAAACGAGTTATCTTGAGTTGCATGTTTAATCGACTCAGCCCCCGCTTCCATCACCTCCCCCCTCACCTCCCCCGCAATTCCCTGTTTGACTGCTAAATCACGAGCGATGGGTAATTCTAAAACCGCAACCATCACCAGACCAAAAGCCAAACTCAGTCTTAACGCCAGTTTCATAATAACTTAGTTAATTCGTTAATGATCAATAAAGCTAACAGCATAAAAATCATTACTCCAATCCCCTCCCTACTTCTAAACCAACTCAGAGCGTAGCCAACTTGTGGTATTGACCCCATTAACTTACCTTTTACTTGCCCAGCAAAAACACTCTGAGCTGATAAATAAGCCGTTGCATCGCCTTGGGTGAGATAGGTGATTTGATTATCTTTGGTTTGCTTTGCAACAATCCGATGAATAACTAACTTACTATCGCCACCATCTCCCACTTGATAAGCAATCACCTCTCCGGGGCTATAAGTAGCTTGAGCTTTGTAGATCGCAATGCTACCAACCGGTAAGCTTGGTTCCATTGAACCTGATTTGACAATCGCCAACTGATACCACTGATCTACGACGGGAATCAGCGGTATCAGTAGTAAGATTGCCAGTAACAAGCTAATTGTCAGAACTAAATTGGAAACAAGCTTTTGGATACACATAATTCTCCTTAATTAGTCCCCTGCTCACCGGTAAACTCTAGATCCACTTCCACCCAAGCATCTTGATAACTAATATTAGCCTCTGGGTCATACAACCAGGTCAAAAATAAACCCTTGCCGTGACCTGCGTTACCTCCTAAATTGGAGTCCGTATCACTCCCCGGGAGTACCTCTGTACCAGGCTCTAGATCATAGGCCACACCACCATGGACTAAGTCTGTGCCTGCATAAAAATCAAGCAAAGTAAAATCACCGCCATTGAGGTCATATTTCGTAATCAAATCTGGCAAGATATCTTCTCCAACGTCCTGGATTCCATTACCGTTGCGGTCATACCAAGCTGTAATCAGATTAACCACCTCATCTAAGTGTTTAACGCCGTAGTACTTACGATCAGTCAACGTCAAATAAACTGATTCTGCATCAACATCGCCGGTGTTGCGAATAAACACCCTAGAGCTGATGGTATCGCCCGGTGTCCATTCTAATTGAGTCGTCCAAACACCAACGGTATTCCCAGACCAATTACTGGCCATTGTCTCAGCAATGTTGTCGCCGTCTGCATCAATACTGCTAATCTGAAGATCAAATAAGCCAGAATAGAATTTGTTGTCCTTTGCTATGACTAAATCCTGAAACAGAGCATAGCCATGACCGACAACAAACACACTCACTAATACTAAAAATAAGGAAAGAATAATTTTACGCATTGACTCTCCTCCTTTCTTAATTAGAAAGTGTAAAGAGCCATGCTTACCAAAAGTGTAGAATATTTATTGAAATTTTTGCAATAATTTTTTAGACGGATTTGAGAGTTTTTTTATCAACTCCTAGTTTTTGAAACTGGCCACGACGAAACAAAACTCCAATCACAGCATATACTGCGATATCTATCCAAGTCTCCTCAATAGACTCATTAGTGGGACCTTCCTTAGTGATCAGTAGATTTTTTAATCGCTGGACTTTTTCCATAATTCGTATCGCGACCCCGAGCTCTTCTATGGCTAAAATGTTACCCTTACCATAATCACGATGTTTTTTAAGAAACATTTTTAAAAGCTCAACATTTACCTGTTCAAAGGCTTGGTCTAGGGTTTTAGCATCATTTTTTGAAGGCATAAGGGCTTTCTATGCTTATTTTTACTCTACTAATGTAGCATATTCTGCTAAACTGTGGTTATGTGGTTACAAATTTTATTTTTAGTTTATTTAATTGGAGCAACTACCTACTTTTTGATTGAACTAAAAAAAACAATCGTAAAATTGTATGTCGTTCTTCAAGGACCATTTTTTGCCCCAACTAGCTATAAGCGGATTAAACAAATTGCTCGGTTAGCAAAACTCAAACCCAATATGAAGCTAGCGGATTTAGGAGCGGGTGATGGCCGAGTTTTAATTGAGTTAGCTAAATCTTGTCCCGGAATTAAAGCTGTGGGCATTGAACTAGATCCTGAATATGTAAAGCTTGCTAGAAAAAATATTAGTGCTGCTGGACTGGCGAAAAAGATCCAAATAAAACACGCAAGTTTTTGGGAAGTAAGCCTCTCTGAATACGACGTAATTACTACTTACTGCATACAAAGATTTATGGGTAAATTGGAGAAAAAGTTGAAAAATGAGATCAAAAAGTCTTGCAAAGTGATTTCGGTTTTTTTTCAGTTCCCAACCTGGGAGCCAAAGAAGCAGTTGGGTGATATTAGGCTGTATAGAAAATAAGAGATAAAATTTGTATAATTAGCCATCCTAGGCCCCATCGTCTATCGGCTAGGACACTAGGTTCTCATCCTAGTAAGCAGGGTTCGATTCCCTGTGGGGTCACACATCGGGACTGATGAAGTCTCAAAGTAACGTTTTAGCCCTAAATATGGCGCTAATTTAGGGGTTCCAGAACTCAATTGTGTGTAGGTAGGCATACTATCAAAAATAAGGCCAAAAAAGGCTGCCCGTTTGAGCGGATTAGCCCCATCTATCAACAATTCTTCTAGGTGTTCCAGATAGTACCCGATGTGCTTCATGACGTTACCCATATTTATGGTATTTACGTTCGTGACATGTTGTAATTTTTCTTGTTCTAATTGTTCTACTTCCTCTTCTGCCTTGACCAGATCAGCTTCCATGTATTTAATAGCGACCTCGGATGATAGATACTTGATCTTGTCCGCAGCAGCTTGCGCAGAGGCTTTAAGAGACTGTATTTTTGTATCGATGATGGATTCGTCCTGAACGGTATTTTCGACTCGCTCATTCCATTTCGTAATCACAAATTTTTTCAAATCGTCGATATATTTTTGGTTAAAATCTAACTCACTAACAAATGTTTCAACAGTTGTTTCAAGCTCTCCAGCGGAGACTCTAAAGTAATGGCCACGCTTATTGCAGTGATAGGCTGGGTAGTAGGTTCCGAGGTGTCCACGAGAGGCACTACCAAAGAGTGGCTTGCTACAGTGCGGACACATAACGAATCGTTTATACGGAAACTTCGGATTGTTCACCAGCTTCTTCGTCATCCAATCAGGCAACTTTTTCTTCCACAGTTTAACCTCATCACCATCTTGAGATAACACGAGCTTTCCTTTATTAGCCTTGTTGTAAGTCTCGATTGAGACTAGTCCATCAAACTTGCCTTTTACAACCCCTCCCTCTGTCCATTTCTCAGAATTAACACCAGCAAATATTGGATTTTGGATATAGAGCCAGAATTGTTTAATCCGTAATCCTTTTCCACCACGTTCACCAATAACTTTGGTTCGATCTTGAGGGTTTCGGATATATCGCTTACGTGTTTTATATCCCATGAGATTAATTTCATCGACTATCTCCTGATCTGACATTGTGCCTCGGCAACGTAATTCAAACATTTTGATGATCCATTGAGATTCCTCTGGATGAGCTTTCAGAATAACTCTTCTGCCATGTGGGGTTTCTACTTTTTCATTGACATAACCAAATGGTGGCTGTCTGACTCGATATCCCATGCGGACATAGCGGATTTCAGCACCAATCATGCGCGTCATAATGTCGCGCATTTCATCTTTAGCGCGCTCAGCTTCAAGGATCTCGGACTTTTTCGTGGGACTATATATACCCCATTTATATGAGAGCCCAAGATGTTCAAGAGTGTTTACGTCTTGACCGCCGATAATGCCATAAATATCAATGAGTCGTACTTGGTGTTTTTGTAGTTGCATGTTGAGGTGATCATAAATATATGACCCACCTCTGGTGAATCGATCTATAGATTTGATTATGAATAATTGGATATCATTCTTTGGGTTTACACAGTAGTCGATGGCTTCCTGAACAGGCTGAACTTCCTTTGAGGCCGATTCCATAAAGATAAAGAACTTCTTAATCTTGATATTGCGCATACTGGCAAATCGTTCAATCTGTTCTTTTTGTGCATCAGGAGAGTCACCCTGTAATCCCTGCTTCAGAGAAGATATCCGTATTGCCGCAACTGCATTGGCCTGAGTAGGGGTGGTGTTCATAGTTTTTCGCTCATTACTACATTTTGTTTCTGTTTTTCGAGGATGCGATCAACGATGAGGTTAGCAATAACTTTGAGTCGCTCTTCAACAGATAACTGAGGACCATTTTGAGGTAAATTCTTTGTTTCTTGAGTAGTTTCTCTTATTCGTTTCATACCAGATTATTGACTACAAACTATCACTATAGTGATAGTATAGCAAGTCCTCATACCGTGTCAAGCATTATATTTAGGGTTAAAACTGTCCCCGCGCTTGGGGACAACTATAGCATTACTTTAGAGCGATATATTGGCATTTATACTTTTTATATTTACCCCTATTCCCTTATAAATAAGGAGAAGAATGTTACAATACGTATTACTGCTCATAACTTAATCAACTATGGCTACACATCTCATCACTCCCAAACAACTCGAAATACTTATCCTCTTATATCGCTTCCGCTTTCTCAATCGCACACAACTACAAACACTCCTCAATCACAAAGAACCTCGTCGTATCAAATCCTGGCTCAAAGACCTCACTGACAAAAAAATACTCGGCCGACACTACTCAACCAAGTTCAATGAAAATACCAAACCTGCTATCTACTACCTAATCACTAAGAGTAAAAGCTTGCTGCTAGAGCGCCCTGAGGTGGATACGAACGCCTTGAAACGTGTATATCGGGAGCATATACGCTCGAGTAGGCTAATTGAGCATTGTATCCGCCTGGCCAACTTCTACTTACAACTCAAGGAGCAAACGAAAGGCAAAACACTTCACTTTTTCACAAAAACTGACCTCACGACTCACGATTATTTTCCTTTCGCTCACCCTGATGCCTATATTGCCATTAAAGACGGAAAGAAGATGAAGCGTTACTTTTTTGAAATAATTGATGAGGGAGCTCCAAGGTTTATTTTGCGAAGCAAGATCAAGATGTATTTAGAATACTTCTCGGAGAACACCTGGACAATCAGTACGGGGCATCCATTCCCCAAAATACTACTTTTATGCCCAAATGACCAGATAAAGGATTTTTTACGTAAACACATATCGCAGGTGATGGAAGAAGAAGCAGATGTTGAAATTGACTTTTACCTCTCAAATACAGATAAAATTGAATGGGAAAACGCACTTGCCAGCGATGAGTAACATCACCTATTCTCGCAATTCCTCGCTATCAAGGCCACAGCTTAAAGAACTTTCCCCTATAACGTACTATAATGAGTAGATAGTTCCTGCCTGAAAAGTTCTAATTTAGAATAAGAATAATTTATGAAAATAACAGATAACGAAAAACGAGACGTAATTAAATACCTTGAGGCGGGAAAGCCCCTTCCAGAGAAGTACCGCTTCCTTCTATTTGATGATGATCGTGAAGTTGAACTCTTATGGAATGGCAAAACAAATGAAGTAACGAATGTAGTTCTACCATTCCAGACCATTGAACAGATAGATGAGCCGAGAAGTGATGCTAAGTTCGGTATGCAGGAATCGTTATTTGATACATCTGGTAGGCAGATAACTGGTTGGACTAATAAACTTATCTGGGGTGACAATAAGCTCATTCTTTCTTCACTCAAAAACGGACCTCTTCGAAAAGAAATCGAAGCACATGGCGGTATAAAGCTGGTTTATATTGATCCTCCGTTTGATGTAGGTGCTGATTTTTCAATGGGTATAGAGGTTGGAGACGAAAGTTTTATCAAAAAACCATCTGTAATCGAAGAAATAGCATATCGTGATACTTGGGGTAAAGGCACAGATAGCTTTATTGCGATGATTTATGAGCGACTACGCTTAATGCATGACTTATTATCCGAAGATGGAACTATTTATGTTCACTGTGATTGGAGGGTAAGTAGTTTCATGAGGTTGGTGTTAGACGAAGTTTTTGGAAAAAACAATTTTAGGAACGAAATAATTTGGTGTTATACAAGCGCTTCAAATCCCGGGTCTGATTTCCCAAAAAAGCACGATACAATCTATCGTTATAGTAAAGGTGAAAGTTACATTTTTAACTCAAAAGATATTCTTATTCCTTATAGTGAAAAAACACTTTCAAATTACAAAGAGGGTTTAAAAGGGTCAGGTACTTTTTACGGAGGAAGTACAAAAGAAAAAGAGGGAGAAATACTGAAATCAGGTAAAGTTCCGGAAGATTGGTGGGAATTGGCAATAGCCGCCAGATTCCCTGTTGATGGAGTTAAAAGAACTGGTTATCCTACCGAAAAAAGTTGGACTTTGCTAGAAAGAATAATAAAAGCGTCTTCGAATGAAGGAGATATTGTGGCGGATTTCTTTTGTGGATCGGGAACAACGCTCGCGGTGGCTGAAAAACTCGGCAGAAAGTGGATTGGGTCTGATCTTGGTAAATTTGGAATACATACTTCAAGAAAAAGACTCATCGGTATTCAGAGAGAGATGAAAAAGGCGGGAACAGACTTTCGAGCCTTTGAGATATTAAATGTCGGAAGGTATGAAAGAGATAGCTATCTAACTGTCAATGATGATCTTCGTGCAGAAGAAAGAGAAAAACAAGCCGAACGGAAAGAGAAAGAATTTATCAAACTGATTGTATCCGCGTACAAAGCAGAATCAATAGAAGGCTTCGTGAATATCACTGGAAAGAAACGAGACAGACTTGTAG
The DNA here is from genome assembly GCA_018830045.1 of Patescibacteria group bacterium. Taxonomy (GTDB): domain Bacteria; phylum Patescibacteriota; class Microgenomatia; order UBA1400; family PJMF01; genus JABBGTR01. Next base: position 20,798 of record JAHJTF010000021.1, read on the forward strand.
CCGTTGGTCCAATAAGCACTCCTGTGTCTTCGAAACTTATTCAAGATGTTGTGAATGAATGCAAGGACAAAGGTCTCACTAAGGTCGATGTTCTAGGGTTTGACTATGAAATGGGACTGGATATGCAGGCATACAAAGATCAAGGAATTGACATTGCCTTCCGGATCATTCCTCGCGAAGTATTTGACAAAAAAGCTGTTGAAAAAGGTCAAGTTAAATTTTATGACGTTGCATATATTGAAGTAAAGCCAATTATAAAAGGAAGAGTAAACAGTAAAGAGTTATCAATAGAACTCACCGACTTTTCAGTCTTTTATAATCAAGACGCCTCAGAAGAAACTACCGAAACTCTCCGAGCCGGAGGAACTAAAGTCGTTGTCGAAAACGGACAAGTAGTTAAAATTTCCAAAGACAAATCCACTGAATCAGTATCCAGAGAAGTTTTAACCAAAAAATGGAGCGATTGGATCGATTATTGGGCTGTGGATTTTAATTTTGCAGATAGAAAAGAAATCGTCACTGAAACCAACAAAGACGGAAAATTAGTTGAACGATGGACTGGTGATTATGTTTTTGATAATGAGTGGCAGAGTTTCAGAACTAAGAAAAATAGAAATCTTGAATTAGTCTCTGCGTCAAAAGAAATTGCTAAAGGTACTTATAAGGTTGCAGTTAAAGTTGTGGATATATTCGGTAACGATACAACAAGGATCATAGAGGTAATAATTTAATATGGCTTTACACAAAGACTTTCCTAAAGACCCATATGTAATACTTGATCCAAGTATTCGTTGGTTTCCTGCTGATGAAGACTTGCGAGAAAAAGGTGGAATTCAAAAACTACTTCCTCCACTAGTTGCTGATTTGCGCATTAAGGTAAAAAATTGGCGAGATAAACATTACGAGGGTGCAAGCGAAACTTCCAAGGCTCTGTTGAACTGGTGGTTCAAAGAAGAACATATTTTATACGATCAGAACGGAATCTCTGGAAAGTTCCAGTACTATTTTGCTCAACGAGAGGCCTTAGAGACTGTTGTGTGGCTCTACGAAGTCGCCAAAGTAAAAGATAAGTATGATCTTATTCGCTATAACTCTACAGGAGTTTTGAGTGCGGGGATGTTTACTGAAGATTGGTTGCGTTTTGTGATCAAGATGGCTACTGGAGCCGGTAAAACAAAGGTAATGAGTTTGATGATTGCTTGGGCATACTTTCATAAAAAATATGAACATGGTTCTCATCTAGCCAAGAACTTTCTTCTCATTACCCCAAACGTTATCGTCTTTGAAAGAATTAAAAATGATTTTGAGGGGTTAAAAATATTTTTCACCGATCCAGTATTGCCTGATAATGGGTATCAGGGTCAAAATTGGCAAGATGATTTTCAGATGACCCTACATCTACAAGATGAGCTGAGAACGGTCTCTGATACTGGAAACATCTTTCTAACCAATATCCATAGAGTGTTTGAGGGAAATATCCAAGATGCGAGTTTGGATGATGAAGATACTTCCTCATATTTCTTAGGTCATAAGCCAGTAACAAAAACGAATGATTCGATAGTAGATCTGGGAATGATAGTTCGTGATATTGATGAATTGATCGTCATCAACGATGAGGCGCACCATATTCATGATGAAAATATGGCGTGGTATAAGTCAATCTTGGATATTGATAACAGATTAAAGCAAAAAGGGACCGGACTTGCTTTGCAGCTCGATGTTACTGCTACACCCAAGAAGAATGATGGCTCTATATTTGTTCAGACAATAAGTGATTATCCACTTGTTGAAGCAATCCATCAAAGGATTGTCAAAAATCCAGTTGTCCCCGACGCGGCTAGTAGAGGTAAATTAAAAGAAAATCAAAGTTCATTGTTTAGCGAAAAATATCGAGATTACATCAACCTCGGTATTGAGGAGTGGCGCAAGACGTATGAAGCGTTAAAGCCAATGGGGAAGAAATCGATTCTCTTTATCATGACCGATGATACAAAAAACTGTGATGAAGTTGCTGAGTACATAAAATCTAGTTTTGCTGACCTTAGAGATGGAGTTTTAACGATTCATACCAATAAGAGCGGTGAGATCTCTGAAAGCGTTTCAGGTAAGAATAAAGATGAGCTAGATTTACTTAGAAAACAAGCCAATGAGATAGATAGTTGGGAAAGCCCTTTCAAAGTAATCATCTCCGTCATGATGCTCAAAGAGGGATGGGATGTAAAGAATGTTACGACTATTGTAGGTCTCCGACCCTATGCCGCTGACTCAAAGATTCTTCCAGAGCAAACACTAGGTAGAGGTCTTCGAAGAATGTTCTTCGGCAGGGACGACGTTGAAGAATACGTCAGCGTAGTCGGCACACCGGCGTTTATGGACTTTGTGGAGTCAATCAAAGGTGAAGGTGTTATTTTGGAAAAGAAAGCAATGGGAGAAGGTTCACAGGTAATTGCTCCAACTGTTATCGAAGTCGATAAAGATAATCCTCACAAAAACATTGAAAAACTTGATATTGAGATACCCGTAATGACTCCGAGAATACAAAGAGAATACAAAAATCTTGCTAATTTGGATGTATCGACGTTTGGAAACACTAAGGTAAGGGTTAAAACATTCTCAGAAGAAGAAAAACGAGAAATTGTGTTCAAAGACGTTGTAGATGAGAAAACACATCACACCACAATACTAACTGGTGAGATCGAACCAGATTATAGAAGCGTTATTGGATTCTTTGCTCAAGCAGTAATGAGAGAGCTTCGACTATTTGGTTGCTACGATATCTTGTTTGGCAAGGTAAAAGACTTTATTCAGAGCAATATGTTTGATATGCCAGTCGATCTATCAGACTTAAACCTATTGAGGAACTTATCAGAAGTTGAGTACATCAAATTGATAAAAGACTCTTTCAAGAAAGCTATCAACGATCTTACCGTTCAAGATAGTGGCGATACTGAAATAAAGAACTACATCAAGATTAGCGATGCACGTCCATTCGTTGTAACTAATAAAGGATTTCTATTACCCAAAAAGTCTGTTTTCAACAAGATTGTTGGGGATAGTGATTTTGAGCTTACCTTCTCCGAGTTTATAGAGAATTGCGAAGACATTATTTCCTTCTCAAAAAACTTTCAAAATAAAGAAGCGAGCGCGCTTCGGATTGAATACAAAAACTCAGAAGGCTTTATTGCGACCTATTACCCCGACTTCTTTGTCAAAAAGGATGATAAGACCGTTTATATAATCGAAACTAAAGGTCGAGAGGAAGAAGACGATAAACTAAAGTTTGAGCGCCTTCAAAAATGGTGTGAAGATGTAAATAACCGTCAAAGCAAAATGGTCTACAAGGCTTTATATATCAAGCAGGAAGAATGGGAAAAAACTAAGCCCAAGAACTTTGATGAAACTATAAGGTTGTTCGAAAAATAAATGAAAATTCGTATGTATGAAAATACAAAAAATACAGAACATTCAAGGATATAAGTCTTTTCAAAATTATACATGGCATACTTTTTGCAATTCTGAAACGTTTCATACTAAAACTAACCTTCTCTATGGTGAAAACGGAAGCGGAAAAAGCTCTCTTTGCAATATATTGAAAAGTGTCTCTCAGAATAAGGACTTCATAAGATATTCTCCAAAAAGTGTCAAAATTCAAATTGATAGCGCCTCATATGAATATACAAGCAATAATTGGATAAGCCGAATTGATAAGGACTCAATTTTATTTTTTGACAGAGAATTCGTTGATTCAAATGTTCATCTTGGTCGAGATCGTGGAACACAACAAGACCAACAAGAGCAAAAATCAGCCAAACTAATTATAGAATTTGACGCTGAGGCTATAAAGTTAAGAACAGAAAGGGATCGCCTAATTCAGATAAAAAATGTTAGAAATAGTAAATTCGACGAATACCGAGAAGAAAACAGGTCAATTCTGGATTTTAATCTAACCAACGAAGAAGAAATTTCTTACAAGAAATATAAAAATAGAGACAAAGTTGGGGTTGATAAGGCAAAAAAGAAAATTGAAGATGAGAAAAATGAACTTACAGTCAGAACAAAACGAAATCGAAAGCTCTTAGAGAGTGTAAATGAAATCCAACAGATACAAGAATTGGAAAACAATCCGGTAAACTTATTACTATCTAAGCAGGCGGTGTATCAAGCACTTTTTACGTTTAAGATTCGAGAAAAAACGAAAATTCAGGCTGAGCAAGAATTGGTAGATAAAATTAGACAACATAAAGATTTTTTTGAAACTGGAATTGAAATTCGTGATGTACACCCAAAACGATGTCCATTTTGTCAATCTACTAGGAATGAGGGTGATATAAAGAAAATAATAAGCGCATACAGTTATCTGTACGACGAGTCATATAAGCAACAGATTTCTGCGTTCGAAAGCGTGAAGCAAGAGTTGATTGACGAACTCGATCTCATTCAGAAAACTATAAGAAATATAGAATTAGATACCTTTTTTCTCGCACTCAAAAACCTCTCTGATAAATACTCAATTAAAAATATATACCTTCTCCAAGAAGAAAGGCAATTCAGAAAAAACATTGAATTAACAAAAATTAGTGAGTTAAAGAAAAAGATTCAAAACCTCACCAAGCCAAACAAAGAAGATATTTCGGCAATATATAAAGAAGCAAGAAAGGAGTTCGAGGTTGCTAAAAAAACGTTCGATGATTTTGCTAAATTGACTCAGAAAAAAAACAAACTAATAGTTTCATTCAAAAGTGATCATACAGATGAAAAATTGGTCGGTAGAATCGACACGGGTGAACGGCTGTTGAGCAAACTAGAAATAGAATTAGATTTTATTCGAAGTAATAAAATCGATAGGGAAAAACTCAGACGTCAAAAACGTAAGGAACTAGATAGACACCAGAAAAAATTCGAAAAGGCAAAGTCGGAATATATCCTTATTAGGGATAAATATGAAGAATACTGCTCAACAGAAGCCTTCACTAAAACACTGAGCAAAATTGAATCGTACTTCAATTATTTTAACTTTAGCTTTAAACTTCTACTTGATACTCAAAATCGCCACACTGGATCAACCAAGGAGCTGCCATTTGCCTTCAAAGTGATCGACCTTGAGGGGAACGAGAGGGATTTGAGGGAAGGTATGTCTGAGGGAGAAGTCCAAGTGCTGTCTCTTTGTTTTTTCTTTGCCTTTCTCGATATTCAAGCTGATAAAAATCAGAAAATATTGGTGTTTGATGACCCAATCACAAGCCTTGATGACAGCAATCTAAGTAATTTGGTCGATTTACTTGCAATAGAAAAAGATAAATTTTCACAAGCCTTCATTTTCACCCATCATAGGACGTTTTTCAAATTCTTACGAAAGCGATTCAAAGATAAGTGTTGCGAATTTAATCTTATTAGAAATAAAAAACACTTAGGTGGAAGTTTTATATGTAAGAGCCAAGAAGAAAGGTTCACTCAAAAATTAAAGGATTTTGAAACCCATCTGACTCAAATTGCACAAAACCCCCATGGCTTTGACATAGAACTAAAGATTGTCGAATATGGTCAATATTTACGCTATGAAACAGAGTATTTCATAAAATGCAGACTACTTCACTGGAATGAATCAAGTGAATTTGGCAAAGTTGTTGAGGGAATAAAAGAAAACAAGAAAGTAACAGATGCTGATTTGGACAAAATTAAACAAATTTACTCATTTTGTAATTGGACGACTTCGCATGTTGATGTTGGAGACGATCACGGTCTTGCTCAGTTAAAAGAGAAGGTTGCAGATTTCGTTGTAATAAATAACAAATATTGAAATACGAAAGCGTATTCAAAGTAGCCTGCTTAACTTATGCCAAAAGATATAAAACTAGATAATTGGTATCAGATTGATTTCAAAATAGTAGAAAGTGCTAGATTAACTATTCAAAAAATCGCTCGGCTAATCAATAGTCTGAAAGACAGCAAGCTTATAGATAGATGGTTCTATTTATATGAGAATACGACTATCCGACTTCGATTTAGGACAGACAGGTCAGAGGAACTAAAATCTGCCGTTTACAATTTTGCAAAAGATCTTGATCTGATCAACGTAGAAGGTAAACTCTTCGAAATATATACAGAAAGTGATGATAAGTTCAGAAATTCAGCGACTATTGAAACATTTGCAAATATCATGTCTGAATTATCAGAGCTAATGCTGAAGCGAATTGAGAGGAAAAATGATTTCAGTAGCTATGATTTAGTCGAGAGATTGTCTCACTGTATCTTCAACAATGTATACGGTACGGACACTGAACTCTACTTTTTGCTGAAACGACTTGGAATCCCCTTTAATGAAGATGATAACCCTGAACAGACAATTCTTGATGAAACAATCCAAATTAAATTGACAAGCCCTACAAGTATCCAAATGGGTTCATTAAAAATTCCAATTAAAGAATCAAATCGTTAAAGCAAAAAATATGACAACCAATTCAGAAGAGATATTAGTAAATCCTTATACTGCCATTCGGCTATTTGCTAAAACATATCTTAACATTGGAGAAACCATATTTACCGACAGGAAGTATAAGATTACACGCGAGGCGTGGATAGGATCAATGTTCCTTTTGGCTCTGAAAAAACAATCGAGCGAAGAATGGTATTTCAAACCAGAGACAGTTTCGGGATCTCCAGATTTCTATTGTTATACTTTTCTTCACGATAAAAATAGAGGTGGTAGTATCAAGCCAGAAATTAAACTCGAGGTTTTTGAATGGAGAAAGGAAGAAAATGAAAAAGATTTCATCGAAGCATTAAAAAGAATAAAACTGAACAAAATTATTGATCCTCAGATTACAATAGTCTGCTATATAAGAAGAAATGAAAAGATCCCTCCAGCAGTTGAGTTGAATAAAAAATTAAAAGAAATAAAGCCTAAGGTAAAGGACATTTGGTATTTAGGAGACGTAACACCTGACTCAAAAACATGGAGAATTACTCAAATATACCCCAACACACTCGCTATCGACTTAGATTACGATGAAGTCTTGTCCACAAAGGAAGAACATAGTTTTATTCACTCGTATAGAGGAAAATCTGATAAACTAGAATACGAACAAACAGGGAAACAAGTTCGTTTAACTCCAACTTTTGATCTAAGTATTGAATGATCTATGTTTCTGTAGAATAAACATTTGAGTTATAATTTATTTATGTCGCCACAGAAAATCGGTAAGAAACTAAAAGAAGCCCGCCAGAAACTTGGCCTAAGGCAAGTTGATGTAGCTGAAAAGGCTGGCATCAGTGTGAACTACTACGCTCGAATTGAGCGTGATAAGGAAAATCCAACTGTGGACACACTTGAGGGAGTACTGAAAGCTTTGAAGCTAAAATCCGCTAACGTCTTGTCGTTTTAATCGTTTTTCAGCTTCACAGGGTCAATTTTCCCACTCTTTTCGTCTTCGACTATTTTATGCGCGGCCATATGAGCGACGGCGTGTTTCTCTTCAAGGTATTTGACTGCATCCCCACGCGCACTTGATTTGCCCTCAGCTTTAAGAAAGCGCATTGCTGTCTCGATATCTTGTTCTGTCATCTGGTACCCAGTATTCTGTGTCATATGATCGAAGTATAGCACTTTCATATATACCTCCCAAAATGTAAGAAATTAAACATATCGATGGCGTATCCACCACCCTCAAAACGGCGCATAATCTCTCTGCTATGTATTTGCGATAAGATATTCAAACTACCCTCCCAGAGGATTGAGCGATCAATGATTGCCAGTTTCCGGTGATGGTTGCCAGTACACACAAAAACTTGTATGCCTACGGTCTCTAGAGCTTGAATCTCCGCCTCAGACTGTGTCTCATACCCACCACTATGTTCATTGGGGTCACGAGTCATAATATAGATCTTTACTCCTCTGACATAGAGCCTTCTCAAGGTAGGCCAAAGTGTCTTCATCCGAGCTGAGGTTATAAACGGACTTTCTATAATAACCTCATTTTGGCACTGGTCTAAATCCGTAAGGAATTGGCTGTAAAATGTCTTTTCATCATAGAGTGAGGAGATCATACCTTTACCTCCTCATCATCAAAGAATACTACTTTGCCATCTACCTCTGTAAAACCTAATTCTTGGAGTTTATAATACGTCTTGAGAATACTGTCGAATATAGGTTCCGCCTGTGATACAGTGGGCTCACTTTTACCTAATCTAAATCAAACTCGGTTCTATTTTTATCTAAAATTGCTGACTTACTTGAACCTCCACAATATTTTGTTATTAACTGGGCCATCTGCGTCATCGCCTCATTTAACTCATCTTTTTCAACCGGAGGTAAACCCTCAATTACCACAACAGCTCTCTTAGTATCTTCTGTTAGCTTAGTTCTATCAACTTCCTTCCAGTTCCATCGGCGACAAATTGTTCCTATATCATCTTTATAAATCACTTCATTTGGGTGGGGAGCTCTAGTCTCACTTTCTCCCAAAAGAATCACGGGTTTTTCTTTTTCGCATGCAATTCCTAAAACAATATCTCCTTTAATTTGATCAATGTTTTCGCCTCCTACAGGAACAAGGAAACATAATGAAATTATGTTATAGATATCAACTAACTTATTGATATGTCTTACATTCTCACCATTAGAGATTCTTCTAATCAGGTTTTCAATTGAAGATGGGTATTTCTTTGGCTTAGCACCAAACTTGCGATAAGCATCCCTCCAAGATGCAATTTTTGGGTATTCTATAATTGAAGTATCACCCAATAACTCTAAAGCTCTATCTTCTGCTCGTCTAAGTAATGTAGTTATTTCCTGATCTGATCCCGAATTATTTATATTTGATAGAGCCAAAACAGCCAGTTTAACCTCTGGATAATTAATAAATATTTCTGGCTGAATTCTTATTTTCATAGTGCCCTCATTATATCAATAAGATTTCAATTCCTTACCTTGTTATAATTATTTTCAATCCCGGAGTTCTAGTTGCTCCCCAAAGACAAACTGCTTTGCTAGCCCAACAATCTGCGTTAGTATCCATTCTTTCCAAAGGATTTTTGGAATTAGGGGTTGGTGTGGGTTGGAATAAAGCTAAATATGAAGCCTTAGGACAAGACTTTCACACCAGAGGTCAAAGACTTAATGAGCAAATAGTTTTATTAAGAAAACTCTGGACAGAGGGAGTGGTTACTTACACTTTAGCGCATGAAGTCATTGATCAAATGGCAATTAACCCTCTCCCTGATTCACCGATTCCTATCTGGGCTGGCGGGTGGTCGAAAAAAGCTATTGATAGAGCTGCAAAATTGGCTGATGGCTGGATTCCAATGGATAATGTTGAGAAAGTAATGATACTCAAAAAACTGTTATTAGAGCGGCTAGAGAAATATGGACGTGATCCGGAAACTTTTAAGATCATGGGCAGGGTGACTCTGGGAACTAAACCAATGAAGGAATGCATTACTGACTACTTTAAATGGATAGAAGGAGGCGTGAGTCACATTGCACTTAGCACTACTGGCCACCAAGAAAGCGATCGATACTACCACCAGGAGCTGATTGTAGAATTTTTAGAAAGCACACGTAATTATAGACATAAAAAGACTAATATAATTTAAATCTATCAATTATTTTTTACCCCTCTCTCCTTTATTAAGAATCTTCTTTCTTAATCTGAGACTAAGCGGAGTTACTTCTAGAAGCTCATCATTTTCTATAAAATCTAAAGACTGCTCCAAGCTCAACTGCATAGGAGTGTTTAATACCACCGCGATATCAGCATTAGAACGAAAGTTAGTTAATTTTTTAGCCTTACAAGCATTCATATCAATATCATCACCAGTTTTTGCTAGCCCAATGATCATCCCTTCATAAATTTTCTCACCGGCTTTAATAAAAGGAATCCCTCTCTCTTGAATGCTGGCCAAAGCATAGGCAGTTGATTGTCCAGAATCAGTGGCGACTAAAACGCCATTTCTTAATTTTTTCATCTGATTACCAACCACGGGAAAATATCCCAAGAATCGAGGTTCAAATAGACCATTGCCTCTAGTTCTACTTAAGATAGACGATCTGAAACCAAGTAAATTCTTACTGCTAATACGATAAATAATATGAGCCACACCCTTACTATCGGTATGACTATCTTGAAGATTAGCCTGACGCTTGCCTAATTCTTCTGTGACTACACCCACGTACTCTTGAATAATGCGAATAGTTAGTTCTTCAACTGGTTCATGTTTTTGCCCGTCAATTTCTTTATAGATAACTTGTGGCTTAGAGACTTCCATCTCATAACCTTCGCGTCTCATGTTTTCTATTAATACCGCTAGGTGGAGCTCGCCTCTGCCTGAAATAACAAAGCCTTTACCTTGCGTATTTTCTTTTATTTTCAATCCAATGTTGATTTTTTTCTCACGCAGTAAGCGATCATTAATTTGACGAACAGTCACAAACTCCCCTTCGCGGCCAGCAAAGGGAGAGCTATTAGGAGCCAGTTGAATTTTCAGCGTAGGTTCGCTAATCTCAATCAAAGCTAACCCACTAGTTAGGGCAGGATCAACCAAAGTCTGACCAATTTTAATTTTATCCATACCTGTAATAGCAACAATATCTCCTGCGAAGGCTTCGCTAACTTCAACCCGATCTAGACCCTTATTGGTAAATAATTGAGCGACTTTGCATTTACCTACTTTTTCGTTTTCTGACAAAATATTAAGTTTATCTTCTTTTCTAACAACGCCTTGTAAAATTTTACCAATGGCATAAGTGCCTTTATAGCTATCAAAATCTAAATTAACTACCTGCATCTTAAAAGGCAAAGATAAATCTGCTTGGGGAGCGGGAATGGTATTAATAATTGTCTCAAAAAGAGGCTCGAGGTTGGCATCTTCACTAAAATCATCTGGTAACTGGATCCAACTCTTGCCAGAGATTCCTGAAGTATAAATCACCGGGAAATTTAACTGCTCGTCATTATCTACTAAGCTTAGAAATAACTCTTCAGTTTGACTTAAAACTTTCTGAGGATCGGCTAATTTTTTATCAATTTTATTGATAACAACGATCATTTTGAGATTATTTTTAAAAGCCTGTTCTAAGACAAAGCGAGTTTGAGGCAGAGGCCCTTCTGCGGCATCAACCACCAAAAGCGCACCGTCCGCCATATTTATCACCCGCTCTACCTCACCACTAAAATCAGCATGGCCCGGAGTATCAATGATATTTATCTTATAGTCCTTATAAAGGACTGCAGTATTTTTAGCCAAAATAGTAATCCCTTTTTCTCTTTCTAATTCATTAGAGTCAAGAATAGTGGACTGGCTCATCTCCATTTGATTGTCACGAAACAAATGTGTTTGCTTGAGCATCCCGTCAATCAAGGTAGTTTTCCCATGATCAACGTGAGCAATAATAGCAATATTTCTGATTTTCATATAATCAATTCTTCAATCTCTAAATTATTCGGATTTACGGGATGAAAGCGGGATGAAAGTAAATATTATAGCTTGAGATGAGGATAAATGTAAGTGCTGATATTCTCTAAAGCTGTTGTAGATAACTTCGCACAGTTGGATATCTAACCAAATTTTTGGATCTTTTAACTTCATCTTTGTCATATTTCTCCAGTTTAATTAGAGCATCGCCATGTCTAGAGACAATGCTACCAATACCCCTATCAACCTCACTCTTAGTTTTTCTACTGGAAAAGTAAGGCCTGATGCTAGAAAAAAATTGAATAATTAAATTCATTTATATAACCTTCCTCAACTATTCTAACTGAAATTTATACTAATGTCATCATAATTTTGGTATCATATCCCTATGAATGAATTGAGTAAGCAAAGTGATGTATTAAATCAGATCGAAGCATCTCAAAAAATTACAGATTTACTTCTTATCCATGGCGGAATCCTGAGAGATGAGCAGTTATTATTGGCAAATTTTGAACTCACCATTATCAATAAAGTCATTGAGCTACTTTCAAACCCCAACGAGCGATACTGGTGCACGGCTGAAGAATACCAATATTTAGTGCGGGGTCTTAGCTCTGAAATGTCAGACAAATATAAAGAGGCTATCGGATTGGCATTTAATCAAGGAATTGAAGACTTTAATGTTATTACGCCTGTTTTGCAAAAATTAATGGACAAGAATCAAGAACAATTCAGCAACTATGATAACGAAATTGATTTCTCAGTCTTAATTACTACAGACCCAGAAATGCTTGCAAAAATAAACGGGGCTAGAAGAGCAATTAAATCAGGTGCAGAGAGAGTAAGGAGGGGTAAGAGAAATAGACGCGCTCCAACTGAAGAAGAAGCTCCCGAATTATCCCAACTTCCATTTCAGGAAATACTCAATAATGCCTATAATTATGCCTTAGCAATCTTATCAATTCCAGATAAAGAGGTACAGATAGCAGCCTTAAATATATTTGAAGAATTAACTATTGATAAAATTGATAATAGCCCTAATCCTTTTGATGTCTTAATCTTTATAGAAAGATTTCATCCTGAAATTGATTCCAGAAGTAAATCTCAACAAACAACCATTGCTTTTGAATCAATTGGGGCTTATATCTCCAGAGATTTATTTGCAAGAGTTGATGATGCGGGACAAATCATATCGGCTGCAATTAATCCCGACCGCCCTTACTTACAACCATTTTTGCCTGCTAATCATCAAATGATGAAGGCTAGAATTGCAATCCTACGGGCAATTTTTGATCAAGTTAAACCGGAAACAACCGCAAATGTATTCTCAAGAAATTTAGATAGCCAGCCCGGACTTATCACTAGAAAAGCTTTACTAGAAAACACATCCGCACCTCCTCCCATATTTTGTGAGCGCCCAGATAGTTTTATTGATCAACCACTAGCTGACAGAATAATTGCACTATGCTTAAACGGCGAATTGGAAATCTTAAGATCAAATGGAAAACATGATGGTTTTGTGGTGCCTTCAGCAAAATCAGGATCTGGAGAGAACGTTTTATTAACCTGGGAAAATGGAATAACTCGGAGTCAAATACCAAAAAATGACAATCATGCATCTGCAATTGAATCTCATTTACCTCAACTAGCTACTCTCTTTAAAGAAAATCTCCGCGTCTCTGAAATTGCTGTTTTGCTAGCCTTTTTGAGACCAAAAATTGAATTAGATTCAGTAACATCGCTAAACGAATTAAAAGATGAGGCTAGAGGAGGCATGTACCCCATTTCTAAACGCGGAGTAACCATTCAACTTGATTCTAGCAATAAAAAAGATGCTCTTTTATTAAAAACAGGCTTAAGTCAAATTACTTTTAAAAGAATTGCCAACAACCGATCTTTAAAAACAATTGTTAGATTTGGCCGCAGAGATCTTATGTTTACTATTGATGAAGATATGAACGCTCCTGAATTAGAAAATTTAGCAGTGGCGGAGAAAGAGTGGCTGCAACGAGTGATTTTTTCTTATTTAGTAGCAATAAAAAATAGGGATATTTATCAACACAAACCAATGGCGCCAAATGAACAAACGAATGGAGATGAAGATCTAACCACACTCACTCAACCAGGTAAGACAAAAGAAGCTCCAAAAGGCCACGAAGGTTCCAGTGGCTCATATTTGTTTGTCTTGCCATACTCACATCGACCCAAAGAATGGGATGATCCATACTCAGCAATTAATCTAGAAGTCAGAGAGGAAGTTGGCTACTCACTACTTGAGCTCAACCTTCACTTTGCCCTCGCTCAAAAGGACACTGGGTATTTGCAGGCTTTTCAGGACGAAACGTTGAAAAGAATTCTAGTCTCTTCACTTAAGAGACTAGAGGGCAAAAATTTTCCTGAAAATTGGAGTAGCACAAGAGCCGAAGAAATTAGACAAAAAATTAATGCTTTTATGTTAGGCGAAACTGCAGAAAGCACTTTTAAAAACCCAATTCCGGATATTATTATTAGTGAGTTTAGCGTTCAGGATCCAGAAAAATTGGCCATGATCGGCTTTAGACATGAGCCAGAAGATCCTGCTGGACCACCACTAAGGCTAAAATTTGCTACAGTATCAGAAAATTTGTTTAAAAATATAGAAAACAAAGATTGATAAATAGCATCATACTTGTTCATTCTTAACTCTAAACACTTCGCCCGTTTCTAGGTTTGCTATGATTAAATCTCCATCTCGTAAAATTTTAGTCGCGTTGCCAGTTCCCACGATACAGGGTTTGTTCATTTCACGACTTAAAATTGAAGCATGACATAGAATACCTCCTTCATCAGTTATGAACCCGCTAGCTTTCTTCATAGCTGAAACAAAATTAGGAGTTGTCATTGTCGCCACAATTATCTCTCCTTCTTTAACTTTAGATAACTGGGCAGTGTTTAGTACAACTCTAACTAACCCCTTGATTAAATTTGTTGGTCTATTAGCAACCGTACCTTTTATTCTAGTTCCTAATTTATCTTGATCATCTAGAAACTTTTTAAACTCCAGAGCTCCATTTCCAGAAAGGTGATAAAGCTGATCATTAATACAAATGGCAGCAAAAGCTTTTTTTCTTGCCGCCATCACATCTGAATTTGGATACTTTCCAGTAATCAAGTCATCAACTGAAAATAGTAGACACTCATGTTTTTTATAACCCTCTTGCTGTAGAAAAAAATCTAAATACTGGACTACCGTACTAAAAGCCTGATTATAAATATCAGAACGATAAGTTCTCAGCCAAACATATCTTCTAGCAATTTTAATTAATTTTTCTAAAATTTTACTAACCGCCATAGATCTGAGAACTCTATCCGTTTCCTCCTTCATTTTTTGCTTATTTTCAAGAACCTGTTCCAATTTTTTGGTTGGATTTTTAATCTTGTTTAGCTTATTTAATAGATCTGTCTTTTCCCAAAAATTACACCCTTCTTCACGAAACCCCATATGAGCATACTTAGATAAATGTCGATTTAGCAGCTCATCGTTTCTATCACCACAAGAAAAAACACTCGCCAACTCTAAAAATTCAATTTCTTCACAAAAATGCTGATTAGGCCTAGAGGGACAAGTAATTTTAATGGTGATCTCCTGCGCCTTTTGCTCATTTTTTACAGAATTTAATATTCTGTTTGTGATAACTCTTTCTAAAAGATTGCCTGAAGAAATAATAAAAGTAAAAAAAGGTACAAAGTCAATCATGCTAGCTAAAAAATTTTCAAAAACTTGACTTAACTCCACCCTGCTTAGTTTATGGGGTAAAATCTGGGTAAACTTTTGACTTTCTTTAATTAATTTGGCCCCAAGTTCTTCAGCTAAATTAGCTTTTTCATTTAAGAAATCAGCATCTCGCTGAAATGCTTCATTGATATACTTTTCTTCCAGCTTCAAAATATCCGGATCATCATAAAAAGCACCGGAAATACAAATCTCATTCCAATAATTAAATTTTCTACCCATTATCCGCGAATAAGCAGTTTCATTTACAACTGGGATTGTCAATAAATCAACACTCAGGGGAACTACAGGCCTATCAACTGTTTTTTTAAAATTAATTCCCTCAGCTAGTTGCTTAATTTTATCCAATAAAAAATGTGGTTGAGCCATAATAATTTATATTTTAGCACTAAATTTTTTTAGTTAAGAAACACTTTCTTGCAAAAGTCTCGTCAAACAATGATATAGTTAAAAAAGTACCTTTATTAAAGGAGATCTCATGTGTAAAACTCTCACTGGCAAAAAGGCTCAGAATATAATTGCTAGGGTTGAAGAGCCATTCAAACAGCTTCCCCATCTTCCTGCCAGTCTAACTAACTTTTTTGTTAAAATCGCACCTTGGGGCGTAGCGTTAGGAGGAGTTTTTAGTATCACTGGTGCTATTGCCAGCCTTAGACTCAGTTTTGGAATGGGCTCAATTAGCAAAGTAATAAATAATTATCTAGAAGTTAGCCCCATATATTTCTTGCTCTCAGCTGTCTTAATGCTGGTTATAGCATTTTTGGCTTTTAAAGCTTTTGGGCCACTCAAAGAAAGAAAAATGGAGGGCTGGATTTATATTTTTTGGTCTAATATAGTCTCTGTCGTGCATTCGCTTTTAGGTCTAATTTTTATTTATCAATCAGGATTTAACTTAGTTATTAGTGCTCTAATTGGTTTTTATTTACTCTTTGAAATCAAACCTGCTTACGAAGGAAAAATAACTCAAGGCGAAACCAAAAAGAAAAAAGACTAGCTTCGCGGTCTGGCTATGGCTACTGCTACGTCCTTATTCCACAGATTAATCGTGTATAAAATTAGTACTTCTTGGGACTGAGAAAATAAATCGCTTAACTGGTCTATTAATAGAACTCTCGTTTCAACGACAGAGTAACGATACCAACCACCATTACTACCAATGACAAAAATTTCATCTCCTAGTTGAGTTTGATTTAAATTATGTAAGCTGTAATCTTTATTTAATCCTTGAATAACAATCGGCTGACCACGACCCACGCTGGCTGAATCACAAAGATGAACTGCCGGAGCCTCTAAACTAAAGATGGGCAAAAATTGTGCTTCTCCACGCTGTACCTTAGTATCGATACCCATATCCACACTTTTAATTCTATTTATCTCTACTCCGTTATATTCATTAGAAATTGTCGGTCTAGCTTGAATTTGATGAGGATAAAAAGCCAAGATCACACCTAAGCCTAAACCTAATCCCAAGCCAGAGCTAACTATGAGATAGCCTTTTTTATTGGTAGTACTATTGAGACTTAATGAAATAAATTTCAAAAAACTATAAAAGGGCTGATCAAACATTATTTGATTATATCAAAAGATACTAAATTATTGATATATTAATAATAATTTTATTAAGAGTCATCATTTGACTCAAAACTTGATAAAATAAAAGTGGTGAAAAAATATATCATTTGGGCAACTCTCATCACGGCACTAATTTCTTTTCCCATTGGTTGGTTCACCGGGAGCTTAATTGACTTACCCTTACTTTTTGATGAAAAAGGTTTTTTTTCTCCTCTAATTTTTCAATCTCAACAAAAAGAATTATCTCTGTTGAAATACAGTATAAAAAATTTACAAAACTATCCCTATCAATCTAGTTTCATTGTGATTAAAAATGAGATGAATAGGACGCCTGATTACGTTAACTATGTGTTTTCTTTTCAAACTTTAAATAAAACCATGACCGGACAACTAAATATTCCTACTGCCCCATCTCCCGTTGGAGGTTACCCAGTCATTGTGATGTTGCGAGGTTACGTACCAGAAGAAATTTACCAAACTGGCACTGGAACTAAGGCTATTGCGGCTATATTTGCAAAAAATGGTTATGTGACAATCGCGCCTGATTTTTTTGGATTTGGAGAAAGTGATTTAGAAACTGAAGATTCTTGGGAAGCACGCTTGCAAAAACCAATTAGCGTCATTGAGTTATTAAAAACTATTAAAGATAATCCTGAAATTACAACTGATGCAGGGGTAACTAAATTAGATGATTGTGGCTGCAAGACTGGCCTTTGGGCTCACAGCAATGGTGGCCAAATTGCTTTAACTGTGCTTGAGGTTTCAAGACAACCCATGCCCACTAGCCTTTGGGCACCAGTGACCGTCCCCTTTCCTTACTCAATTTTATTTTTTAGTGATGAGCATGATGATGAGGGTAAAGGAATGCGCAAGTGGGTGAGTATGTTTGAAGACGATTATGATGTTTTTGACTTTAGCCTAACTCAACATCTAGATAAGTTATCTGGGTCTATTCAAATTCATCAAGGAACCTCGGATGATGCCGTTCCCAGTACCTGGAATGATGAGTTTGTGGACAAAATAAGAGTTGAGAATCAGCGACGCGAGAAGCTTCTAGAAGAAATCAAAACTAGCACCCAATCTGGCGAGCTGGAAACTCCACTTCCACCAATTGGAATCAGTTACTTTAAATATCCTGGCGCCGATCATAATATGAAACCTAGTTGGGATGCGGTTGTACAAAGGGATTTAGTGTTTTTTAATGAAAAATTAAAAAATTAAGCTTTTAGTTCTGGTTTTTCTGGTTTTTCTGGTTTCTTTAATCCCTTACCATGATAACCTTCAATTTTCCCAATTTTGCGATCCATTTGTTTAAATCTAGTCCCTGTGATTTCTTGATAAGCTTTGCCCAGCGTATCTATAGAACGGCCATATTTGACAAACTGATCTTTAAATCTACGCCATTCTTGAGTAAAACCATCAATGTAACCAATTACCTCTCGTAAGCGATCTTCAAGCATGAAGTTGCGGTAACTTTCGATGATGGTTCTAGCCACGATAATAAAAGTAAAAGGCGAGACAATAATAACTCGTTTTTCTAACGCTTCATCTACCAATTCTGGAAACTTTTGATTTACGAACGAAAACACCATCTCATTGGGGACAAACATAATTGCATAGTCCAGAGTATTTTGTTCAGGGCTAATGTACTGCGCAACTTTAGAAATTTTGATTTTTAAATCACGTCTAAACTGCCCAAGATGCTCATCTTTACCTTTTTTAGTCTCAGCTGTAGACATCTTTTGAATTTCACTATAAGGAAACTTAACATCCACTGATACAAAACGGTTATCGGGGAGCAATAAAGTAATATCTGGTTTAAGATTAGAACTACCTAAAAAAGTTTGGCGTTGGTAGTGAATTCCCTCCAATAATCCCTGAGAGGCCAGTAAATCTTCGATAATCCGCTCTCCCCAGGCTCCACGAGTCTGATTATTAGAGAGTACTTTAGCCAATTGAGAGGTTGAAATTTCTAGCTCTTTAGTAAGCTTGCGATGCTCATCTATTTGAGTGGTTAATTTATCAAATTTTTGGTTTCTGTCTTTATCAATCAATCTAATTTCCTTTTGTCTTTCACTTAAATCTTCCTGAAGCTGCTTCACTAAGTTTTCAATCATTTTCTGTTTATTATCTAGATCAATCTTGATAGCTTCTCTCTCGCCCTCTAATACTTGCTTGCTTTGCTCTGCAATTTTAGTGGTACTTAAGCTAAAAACTTTATGAATTAGGTTTTCTACTTCTTCTTGGGTGTTCTGCGCAGAGAGTTTTTTTTGTAAAAAAAGGTATAAACCAACAAAGCCAAAAACAATCACACCTAAAATCAGCAATAAATCAATCGACATAGTTAGAGTATACTTGATTTAAATAAATGCAAAAGGCCAAATCGAGATTAAAGACCTCCCAGCAACCTCAACTTAAAAGTATTAGGCCGCGTGGTTCTCTAGGCTTACCTAAAAAATATTTTAAACATTTACCGTTATTGTTTTTAAGCCTACCATTTTATTTTGGGGCTTATTATATTTTGACTGCAATTCACCCTACTCAAATTCAACATTTTCTAATTCCCAACACTTATCTACCACTGCAGTTAGTATTTTTTTGCGCAAATTTTTTTTTCTTTAGTTTCCTGATGCTCAAAACCCGGCGCGGTTTAGAGCTGAGTTTGCTGTTAGGTTTTGCTTTATTTTTAAAACTTCAGGGAATTACTAACTATTCTGCGATAGTGACGGGTCTATTGGCGATTTTTTTGGTGGTAGAAATTTTATTTTCTTTGCTTAAAAAAAAGTGATTTGTTTTGGTATAATGACGATTAGTTTGAGAGCTTTAGAAAATTGTTAAATGCAAACCTCCAGTAAAAAACTTTCTAATAAACAACAACAAGAAATCATAGAGCAGTTCGTGACTTTATTATCGGATTTGCGCCATCCTGATGAAAGCAGGGCTTTTTTTGAGTCTTTTCTGACTAAAACTGAACAAAGTGTGTTTGCCAAACGCTTAGGAATTATCTGGATGCTGCATCAAGAAAAATCTTATGGCGAAATTAAGAAAAAACTTAATGTTTCTAGCGCAACAATTTCCTCTATAGCGGGGCAAATGGAACAACAAGGGATTCAATTAATCATTAAAAAACTACGTGTCGATGACTGGGCCCAAAGATGGACAAAAAAAATCATGGGCTTTTTTCGAGTTAAATCCTAGGCTAGAATACTAGTATGCCTAGAGACACTTTTTACCTCACCACCACCCTTCCTTACGTCAACGCTGCCCCTCACATTGGTTTTGCTTTAGAAATAGTGGCTGCGGATGTAATTGCCCGCTACCAGCGGCTGATCAACAAAGAGGTAGTTTTTAACACTGGTACTGATGAACATGGTCAAAAAATTTATCAACAGGCTTTAGAAAACAATCAAGATCCACAAGCCTATGCTGATGAATATGCAGTTAAATTTGATGACCTCAAAAAATTATTAAATTTAAGTTATACAAATTTTATCCGTACCACAAGCCCTGATCACAAAGCTGCGGCTCAAGAATTTTGGCGTCGCTGTGATGCAAATGGTTATATTTATAAAAGCAAATATAAAACTAAATACTGCGTGGGCTGTGAGTTAGAAAAAACTGATTCAGAGCTAGAGGATGGCAAGTGTCCGCTGCATCCCAATAACGAACTAGACATGAGAGAAGAAGAAAACTACTTCTTTAAATTTTCTAAGTTTCAAAAACAACTTTTAGATCTTTACGATAAAAATCCTGAGTTTGTCAAACCAGTTGGCAAACAAAAAGAAATCACTAATTTTGTTAAAGAAGGCCTGCGAGATTTTAGTATTTCCCGTCTGAAAGAAAAAATGCCTTGGGGAGTCCCGGTGCCCAATGATCCCGATCATGTTATGTATGTTTGGTTTGATGCGTTAGTAAACTATATTTCGACGATTGGTTGGCCTCAAGATCAAGATAATTTCAAAAAATTCTGGCCAGTAATCCAGCTAGCAGGGAAAGATAATCTCCGCCAGCAGTCTGCAATGTGGCAAGCGATGTTGATGGCCGCCAACTTACCTAACTCCAAAAAAATCCTAATCAATGGTTTTATTGGTGTAGATGGTCAAAAAATGAGTAAGTCTTTGGGGAATGTAATTGCTCCTAGTGAATTAGTAGAAAAATACGGCATTGACGGTGCTCGTTTTGTGATTATTAATCTTGGTGTTTTTGGTGACGATATAGATGTTACTTGGCAAAAATTAGATGAAACATATACTGCTGATTTGGCCAATGGTCTGGGCAATTTATGCTCAAGAGTAGCGAGGATGTGTGAACAAAACAGCGTCCAGGGCAGTGTTGTTTCTCAATTTGAGAATAATTTTTCTAAGCTAATGGATAACTACGATCTAACCAATGCGCTTAATTGGATTACAGATCAAATCGCAATCACTGATCAATATTTAAGCAAAACTCAACCCTGGAAAAAAGAAGGTAATGAGCAAAAAGAGATTTTAATTGAAGCGGTCAAAAGGATTTTAAGTATTTTCTATCATCTCCAACCCTTCATGCCGGAAACATCTAATATAATTCTAGATCACTTTAGTCAATTAAAGATTGCCTCTTTAGCACCACTTTTTCCACGACTAGCTTAAATTATGATTATTGATACCCACTGTCATTACAACCTTCCCCCGCTTTATGAGCATTGGCAGGATCATTGGAAAAAAGCTCAAGATCATGGAATTACCCAAAGCATTATTCCTGGCACCAACATTGAAACCAGCCAAAACGCAGTTGAAATTGCCCAACACGATAAAAACTTATTTGCAACTGTCGGGGTACATCCCCATGAATATAATCAAATCCACCCTGATGATTTATCAGTAATTATCGCTCAACACGTCGCCGCCCTATCAATGCTGTTAGATGATGATAAAAATGTCATCAGCATAGGCGAAACTGGTCTGGATTACTATCGCTTAAAAGATGAGCAAAGAGAGATCGCTATTTTTAACCAACAAGCCGCTTTCAAAATGCATATTCAGCTAGCTAACAAATTTAAAAAAATTTTAGTTATTCATTCTCGTGATAAAGGGGGTGATAAAAAGAGAGACAACCAGGGCTACTGGGATATATTAAAAATTATCAAAAATGATTATCAACATAAAAAACCGCTCATCCTGCATTGTATCTCTGGACCCAAAGAGTATCTAAAGGAAGCGCTTGAGCTAGGAGCCTATATTGGGATCGGGGCAAATGTGACCTATCCCGATGCTAATGAATTACGAACATTGATAGCAATCGTACCCCAAGATCGACTTTTACTTGAAACAGATGCGCCCTACTTACCGCCCCAAGAATTTCGCGGTCAAACATGTGAGCCCTGGATGATAAAAAAAACTGCGCAGTTTCTTAGGCATCTCGGGATGAATTTAGAGCAAATTTACCAAAACTTTAATCAACTCAGGGTATAATACGTCCCTAATGATCAAAACTTACTTTCGCAGACATCCCATCCGGACCAAACGAGCCTTAGAGATTTTACCAGGATTTGTATCTTGGTCTCTGATTCTTTTTCCTTTTTGGGGTTCACTCATCTTTCCCGTGGCTGTGGCTTATTATGTAATTGCTTTTGCGGTCTATTGGCTTTATCGCTCGCTCTCAATTGCAACCCTGTCGATTTTGGCTCACTTTAAAATCAAAGCCGCCAAGCAATTTGACTGGATCAGCGATTTAAAAAGCCACTTTCCACGTCGATGGAAAACCATTCATCACATCGTCATTATCCCAACTTATAAAGAACCAATTCATGTTTTACGGCGTACGCTAGAAGCTTTATCCCAACAATCTTTTCCAACTCATAATATTCATCTCATGGTCTCTTTTGAAAATAGAGAGGGTAAGCCTGCTAGAGAAAAAGCCATTAAGCTTAAAAAAGAATTTAAAGAAAAATTTGGTCATCTCTGGATCACTTACCATCCAGATATCGAAGGTGAGGTTAAAGGCAAATCTGCCAATACCTCTTGGGGTGCTAAAAAAGCTAAACAGCTTCTGGTAGACAAGATCAATATTCCTATTGAAAACGTCACTATCACCAGTCAAGATGCGGATGCTGTTTTGCATCCTCACTATTTTTCCAACCTCACTTATGCATTTCTCAAAACCGATAAGCCTTATAATAGAATTTGGCAGGGTAATATCGTTTTTTATAATAATATCTGGCGAGTTCCGGCACCCATCCGGGTTATGGCCTCAATCTTTTCTGTGATGCAAATGTATATTCTGATGAGAAAAGATCGCCTCATTAACTTCTCAACCTACTCTACTTCCCTCAGACATGTTCATGAAATTGGCTATTGGGACACCGATGTTATTCCAGAAGATTATCGCCTATTTTTTAAATCATACTTTGCTAAAAAAGGAGATTTTGAGGTCGAACCTATTTTCCTCCCGATTTACCAAGATGCAGTCGAATCAAGCTCCACTATTGAAGCCTACAAAAATCAATATGAACAACTCAGGCGCTGGGCCTGGGGCACAAGCGACGATGCCTATATTATTCGTCAATATGTTTTAGCTGAAGAAGTGCCTTTCTTAGACAAAACAATTCGCGTTCTAAAAGTTATTGAAGATCATTTTCTTTGGCCAGTCAACTGGTTTGCTATTACTGTTTCAGCCATATTGCCACCACTTTTAAATGAGCAATTTAACCGCACTGTGATTGGGAAAACTCTGCCTCAAGTGACTTCTTTTTTACTAACATTGTCACTGGTGTCAATGGCAGTTATTTTTATTATTGACGCCCTCAATCGTCCTCCACGACCCAATAAACGCAGTCCCCTCTCTTACATAATTCAGCCTCTGGAATTTTTAATGTTGCCAATCATTGGCTTCTTTTTCTCAGCCCTACCAGGAATTGATGCTCACACTAGGCTAATGATGGGAAAATACATTGAGTACCGAGTTACGCAAAAGGTCTAGATTCTAACTTAAGTTTGCTACATAATAAAAATATGATTAATCTGGCAAGACGTTTTGATCGCTGGCTCCACTCTCACTTATTTCTTCTAGTCGCCTTATTACTCTTGATCGTCTTGCGTATTCCCAACTTTTTTGAGCCCTATTGGTACGGAGATGAAGGGATTTATTTAACCATTGGTAATGCCATCAAAAATGGAGAAAGACTCTACAGTGAAATCGTTGATCATAAAACACCCATCATTTATTTCTTAGCAACAGTGCCAAACCAACTATATTTTAGATTTTTGACTCTCGTCTGGATGCTGGTTTCTACCATCGCCTTCTACGCTGTGGGAAAGAAAATTTTTAAGCAACAGCTTCCCCTCATCATTTCAACCCTCTGTTTTGTAATTTTAACTTCTCTGCCTTGGTTTGAGGGCAATATACCCAATGGTGAATTATTTGTCATGGGTTTTGTGCTAGTAGGAGCATGGTTATTAATCAGAACCAAGCTTTTTGATTTCTTTGTTGGAGAGAGAAAAACTCTCAATACTATTAACGACTCTACTAAATTTTATTTGGCCGGATTATGTTTTGGTCTAGCCATTTTAACTAAGGTTCCTGCTGTGTTTGATGTAGCGGCTTGGTTAGCAATAATGTGGTTTATCATGACCAACAAAGCTGAATTACTTTTAAAATCTAAGGAAAAATCTCAATGGTGGCAGCTATTGTCAAAGGTAATCCTTCAGCTGTTAATTATCGTCGCTGGTATATTCACTCCAATCTTGATCTCGACAATTTATTTCGTGGCAGTGGGTTCGGGCCAAGATTATCTTCAATTTGGCTTACTTTACAACTTCCATTATGCGGCCAACTGGGGACTGCCATTTGATAACCCGATTCTTGAAAAATTCTTTACTTTACCTGGCAAACTTATGATCGCTACGGTTGTATATTTAATTCTAACGTTCAAATCCAAAAAGATTGAGCCGGCTAATCAATTAATTGCGGGCTGGTTTATATTATCTTTAGTTGGCGCCCTACTATCCAATAGGCCCTATCCACATTACTTTCAACAATTAGTTCCTGCTTTGTCTTTTCTAGTTGGTGTAATCATCGCCACCATCAAATCCAAAAAAAAATACAAGCTGCCTTCGCTGGCAATGAATTCATCTTTAATCGGTTTATTTATAGCTGCTCTGCTATTACTTGATTTTGGAGCTTACCCCACTTGGTCATACTACCAAAAATTCTTTAAGTTGATCGGCCAGCAAATAAGTCCAGCAGAGTATCGTCAATCATTCAATCAATTCATGACCGATAACTATAAAGCGGCCGAAATAATCACTAAATCAGGAGTTAGTGAAATATTTATCTGGGGGACAAATCCAATGTTATACGCACTCTCTAATACTAACCCCACGGGAAAGTTTACTGTCTCTTTTCACATTAAAGACCTTAAGGCCTATCAGGAAACTATGGATAGCATACGTACAAAAAAGCCTTTTTTTATCGTAGTTATGAATGATGAACATGAAGAGCTGCCAGGTTTGAATGAATATTTAGAAAATAACTATATTATTAACTCTGATTTTACCCATTTCAGCTTTTGGAAGAGACTGCCTGGTTCACTCTCACGCGGGGGATTATGAAATCACAATTTAGAATTCCCAAACACTTGCAAACACCATTCGCGCTTTCTTTTCTGCTTTCTTTGCTAATGATGCTCATAACTTTAGTGATGTATTTTCGTCTTCAACCACAGGTTCCTTTGTTTTATTCTCTCGCACGTCCTGCTCAGCACTTAGTAGCTAAAGAGTGGTTATTTTTACTTCCTGGTATTTCCTTTGCGATTAGTTTTCTGCACTTATCAATTGCCAGATTGGCCAAAAAAACCAACTCGCTTTTATTAAAAATATTTGCCTGGACTACTGCCGGAATTGGGTTTATATTGGGCTTGTCATTACTACGAATCATATTGATCATTCAATAACATTATGTGGCCTCTAGTTTTATCAACTGTCACTAGCTTGCTGATAGCTCCTGTAATTATCCGTCTTTATAAATCTCGTAACTGGGTTGACGATCCTCATGCATCGCGTCACGCCAAAAAAACTCATTTTTTTCCAGTCCCACGAGGAGGAGGGATGGTAGTTTATGCAGGTATCCTTCTGGCCTCATTAATTTTTTTACAAATTGATAAATATTTAATAGGGATCTTATTGGGCGGTCTAATCTTAGTCATCGGAGGAGTTTTAGATGATATTTATGATATTCACCCTCTATTGAGGTTAGGGATAAATTTTTTAGCCGCCCTAGTTGTAGTTGGTTCGGGTATTGGAATTGCCTATGTTTCTAACCCTTTTGGTCCAGGAGTCATCCATCTGAATCAACCGCAACTTCCGCTTTTTCTTTTTGGAAAAACTAGAACCATCTGGATTCTAGCTGACCTTTTTGCCTTAATTTTTATTGTCTGGAACATGAATATTGTTAATTGGGCTAAGGGAGTTGATGGTCAATTGCCTGGTTTTGTTAGCATTGCTGCCATTATGATTGGAGTGTTGTCATATCAATTTATTGATGATCCAACTCAATTTAACACTGCTCATTTGAGCTTCATCGTCGCAGGAGCTTATTTGGGTTTACTGTACTGGAATTGGTACCCTCAAAAAATGATGCCGGGTTACGGTGCAGGTTCTTTAGCTGGATATCTACTAAGTATCTTAGCTATCTTATCTGGCGCCAAAGTCGCAACTACTCTGATGGTATTAGCTATTCCTACCGCTGATGCCATTTTTACTATTGGACGAAGGATAGTGGCTGGGAAATCTCCATTTTGGGGCGACAGAGGTCATCTTCATCATAAATTAATGGATGTTTTAGGCTGGGGAAGGCAACGAATCGCAATTTTCTATTGGGCTTCAAGCTTTGGGTTGGGGTGGTTATCGCTTCATCTCCAAACATGGGGTAAGATAGTGACACTGATAGTGGTTATGAGTTTAGTTTTTGGTTTTTTAATCTGGGCTAAACTCAAACAATTAAATCAAGATGAAGACCTTAACTGACAACATTCTATTTTTAATTTTTAAATCCGCCCGACCACAACAGTGGATTAAAAATTTCGCTCTTTATGCGGCTTTAGTTTTCTCAGGATTCTTTTTCTATAATCCTGCCGACGATATCCCATACTTTGCTACTGTTACCCTGGCCGCCATTGTCTTTTCAATTCTGACCTCTAGCATCTATATCATCAATGATATTATTGATTATCAGGCAGATCGAATGCATCCTTTCAAAAAGAAAAGACCCATCGCTTCAGGTAAACTGCCTATTCCAATTGCATTATTTAGCTCAGTTGTTGGCCTGTGTATAGTCTTCTTGTCATCCTTTTGGTTCTCTTCTTTCTTTAGATTAATGATTGCCGCCTACTTTTTCTTGCAACTAACTTACGCCACTAAACTCAAGCACATTGCGATTTTAGATGTAGTCTCAATTGCTTCCGGATTTTTGATCAGGATTTATGCAGGAGCTGTGGTAGTTAATCTGCATATGAGCGTGTGGTTTTTGCTAACTGTAATTTCGGCTTCATTGTTTCTGGCCGTAGGCAAACGCCAAAGCGAGCGAACTTTACTCAATGGAACATTTGCAAAAAACATTGGCGAAACCCGCATCGCTCTAAAGCGATATAGTCAAAGACTTCTTGATCAATACACTGGCATGTTTGCTAATGCAACCTGGCTCTCATATGCATTATTTGCTTTTCAAGATGAATCTATCAGGCCAGATGTTAAATTTGCTACTTTTTATGGCATCTTACCCAGAACTCTACAATCACAAAAACTTTTAATGTTGACTGTGCCCTTTGTTATTTATGGGGTCATGAGATATCTGCAGCTGGTTTATGAGGATAATAAGGGTGAATCTCCTGAAAAAATTCTGCTTAGAGATATGCCGCTGCTCGCAACTGTTCTGCTTTTTGGTTTAAGCGTGATGACCATCATTTATGTGTTAAGTTAATTACTCATGAAGTTAAAAC
>JAHJTF010000004.1 GCA_018830045.1 Patescibacteria group bacterium
CCGCCACACTGTGGCAACGCTCAAAAACGCGCACCGTTTTGAAACAGTATCACAAATAACAAAAGAATCAGCCATAGACGTGGGAATTTATGCTACTTGACTGCTTCTGCTACTATAGCCTCTGCCTTGGTTTCATGGATAGTTCCATTAGGATGATGACTAGGAGAATAAATGGTATACATCTTCAGCATTACCGTTTTTGAAGTGTTGATAATATTGTGCTTGGTACCTGCTGGTATGACTACTGAATCGCCATCGCCCACTAGAAATTCCTGATCACCGATAATCACCCTCCCCTCACCAGCTTCAAATCTAAAAAACTGATCATTCTCTTTATGTATCTCACTCCCGATATCTTCAAACGGCTGGAGAGCCATTAAAACTAACTGACTGTTAGGACCAGTAAATAAAACTTTTCTGAAAAAATCATTTTTAAGTGTTTCTTCTTCTAGATGTAGATAATAACCCAACATATTTATCTCCTAAATTACTTGCTAGCACTGCGCTTATGCTACTCCACCCCAAATTATAAAACAATACGGTTGCAGTAATCTTAAACTGTAATAATTTAACAATGCTTAATTTTATTTTAGATCTAATTTTCCCTAAATTTTGTGTCGGCTGTAATAAATTTGACACTCATCTTTGTCAAAAGTGTTTTGAAAAAATTAACTTTTATCCCTTTCCGCTTCAGCCAGAAATTAATGCATGCGCTCTTGAAAAAATCATTCTCATGGCTGAATATGGGGGAGTGATTAAAAAACTCATCACCGCTTTAAAATACCAAAGCGTAAGAGACATTGGTCAAACTTTAGCCAGAATGATCTATTACACAACAAATTTTCCTCGAACTAATGTCATCACCTCAGTGCCTTTGCACAAAAAAAGAAAGCGTCAGCGTGGTTTTAACCAAGCTACAGAGATTGCCATAGAACTTAGCAATCTTACTAACATTCCTTTCATTCAATTACTTAAGAGAACTAAATATTCCAAACCTCAAGCCCAGATCACTGATAAGACTCAAAGATTAAGCCATTTAGAAAATACTTTTACCATCAACCAAAGCCTGTCTCAATATCAATCTGTACTAATTATTGACGATGTGACTACTACTGGGACTACCCTAAATGAATGCGCTAAGGTTCTAAAACAAAATGGTCATCAAAAAATCTATGGCTTGGCAGTGGCTCATGGGAATTAAAATTATTGGCGATTAATCAGGCAGTAATAGCCTTCATCTCCAGAATTATCAAAAGCGCAAGCATTACTATCACTATTACCACCATCTACTTGCTCCAGTTGAGCGCAGATGCAATAAGAATCAGCGTCAGGACAGGATGCCATATAAGTATATGTGTCACCTTTGGGGTCAGTGGGAGTAACCCCATTCATCTGCTCATCGACGGCATCTTGGCAAACTGAGCTTGAGCCCGTACCTCGATAATCTGTATTCTCAGCATAAGTTTGTTCTAAAGCATCTTGCCAGGCCCTCATGTCACTTCTCCGTCTCGCGTCTCTGCTTCTTTTTTGAGCCGCGGAAAAACCAACTGCGGCAACTGCAATTAAAATCCCAATGATAGAAACGACAACTAGTAATTCAAGTAGACTAAATCCTTTTTTCTTCATACGTTCATTATGCTCATCAACCTGGCGGGTTGTCAATCTAAGTGTTATAATACGACACTTACGGGGATGCATTGAATCGACGTAATGCGCTCATTAACATCTGCAGACCGTCTTTGACTTAGAGACGTAAAACAAAGTCAAAAAAATAACTGTCACAGACAGCATTCAAAGCGCAAAGAACTGGGTAGCCGACATGCTCGACAAGAGTATGCCTCAAGCTGTTCCAGCTTTCGCTTCAGCTAACGTTTTATACGCTTAAGCTGACATCTATGTGTTTAATCTCACTGGCGTTAACACATAGGTGAAACCTCAGTCAGTGTGACAGTGGATTATTGCTTACCATGATCCACCTAAGCCTTATGATAAGCCTTAAGTAGAGTCCGTTTGTTTATTCACGTTTTACTTAATAGAAAAATAAACTACGTCTGTAGATGATGCTAGTGTTCGTTTGCGGACGCGGGGTCATTACCCGCCATCTCCACATCTCTGCTAAAATATCTTCATGTCTGTTTCTGTATCACTCCCGAACGAAATAACCCTTAAAAAACAACTCTCTAAAATCAACCCCTATCTTTGTCCAGATAAATTAACTAAATTCTTTCCCCAATATGCTAATTTCTCTCGCAACACCGATCGCTTTGGCGTGTGGCATACACCTGCTATTAAAAAAAGAATCTCACAAAATAGTCATAAATTTTCCAAAGTATTGCTGCTATTGTCTGGAGTAGCTGGCGGAGGCAAAGATGCCATCCGCGAAAAAATCGGTCAGTTATATCCCAACTCAATTTTTAAAATCATTACCGCCACCTCAAGACCGCCCCGAGAAGATGAGCGGCATGCCGTTGATTATTACTTTTATGATTCACTATCATCTTTTAAAACAGCTATCCAAAAAAAAGAACTTTTGGAATGGGTTACTCAAGGTAATCGGCTATATGGCTTACCTAAAATTAGTTTGGCTGACGCACTCTTACGTCCAGAACCAATCATTGTCACACATGTCGAGATGACAGCCTGGTCTAAAGTCAGTAAATTTATTAACCATGATGTAAAAAATAAACCTTTTATTCTCAAAGTCTTTGTTGTGCCGCATATGAAATATAACCAATATGCCAACCAGTGGCTGCGCAAACAACGTGAAGACTATGATGCTCGACTCAGCCGCACCCTGTGGGAACTAGATAAAGCTCCTGGCGAAGCTAATCTTTTAATCAGCAATCACATTGACAAAATCACTCCGTTTTTAGAATGGCAAACTAATTCCTTGCTCAGATTAATTTGGGAAGTACTAACGCCTAAAGCTAGGGCTAAGTTTACAAAGTCTAAATTTACAAAATTTACAAAGCCGTCAAAATAAGCTTAATCCTCCGCTTGCTCCGGTTGACTGAGATAATTTTTGACTGCTTCCATATGAACCTCTCGTGGCTTACTACCTTCACTAGGACCAACTAATCCCGCTTCATGGAGCTGATCTAAAATCCGAGCTGCTCGCGCATAGCCCACTGAAAGTCTTCTCTGGATTAATGAAGAGCTGGCTTTATCATACTGAGCAAATAATCTTGCGGCTTCATTAAAAAGCGGATCTACTTCTTCACCAGACGGTCCTGGAGTTCCTACTATCATTCCTGATTTGTATTTACTAGTAATTTCTTCCTCATAATTAGGTTGCTGACCCTGAGACTTCAAGAAGTCTATGAGTTGCTTGGTCTCTTTATCATTCACATAGGTCCCTTGAATACGCATTGGTTTGGCCTGAGTGGGTGGGATAAATAACATGTCGCCCCTGCCTAAAAGTTTTTCAGCTCCGGGCTGGTCTAAAATTACCCGCGAGTCAGTCATAGACGCAACATTAAATGCAATTCGGGCTGGAATGTTGGCCTTAATCAAACCAGTAATAATATCTACAGAAGGTCTCTGTGTTGATAAGACTAAATGAATGCCTACCGCTCGAGCCATTTGTGCGATTCTAGTAATAGTTTCTTCCACCTCTGATGGGGAGAACAGCATCACATCGGCCAACTCATCAATCACGATCACAATGCTAGGCATGGCGGCAAAACCAGCCAACTCGTTATAACCAATAATATTTTTAACTCCAACTTCAGATAATTGTTTGTAGCGATTTTCCATCTCTGCCACAGCCCATTTCAAGGCAGAAATCACCTTTTTAGGCTCAACAATGACTGGGGTAAGTAAGTGGGGAATCTTATCAAAGCCAGTCAGTTCCACACGCTTAGGATCAACCAAAATAAACTTGACCTCCGCCGGACTGGCCCTAAATAAAACGGAACATAAGAAACTATTAATGCCTACTGATTTGCCAGAACCAGTCGCGCCAGCCACTAGCATATGAGGCATCTCAGCCACATCTACAATCACTGGTTGACCACTGACGTTAATGCCTAAAGCCCAAGCCAACTTACTCTTGTGTTTTTTCATCTGCGGGTCAGACAACATTGTTCTCAGAGTTACAAACTCAGCGGTATGATTGGGTACCTCAATCCCTACTAAAGAACGGCCTGGAATCGGGGCCTCAATTCTAATTTGACCAGTGGGCGCAGCTAAAGACAAAGCCAAATCAGTAGAAAGATTTGTAATCCGGCTTAACTTAGTCCCTTGAGTAATCTCTAAAGCATATTGAGTGATAGATGGACCAAGGTTATACTCCCTGACTCTGGCTTTAATGCCAAAAGAGTCGAGTGTATTTTCAATAATCTGAGCATTTGCCTCGACATCGCCTCGGTCAGCTTCACCACCACGGGAAGAAGAAAGTAGTGACAATGGTGGATATTCCCACACAATCTGGCGAGTATTAACCGTGGTCTCAGACAACCCCGGTGGCTGATCGCCTTCAACTAGAATAGTTAGGGGGGCTTGACCTTCAACAGCAGTTCCAGTTTGACCATCAATTTGTTCCCCAGCAGACCCAGAAGTTTTGTTATCACCCTGGTTTATTTTTATTTCACCTTTTTTACCAAAAGGGAAGCTTAACTTAGGCAACTGAAAACCCCGAGCCCTCTCAATTTCATTTTCTACCTTCTTAGTCACTTTTTCTTCTTGCTTTTTCTGCCGTTCTTCTTTCATTTTAGAAAAACCTTCTACAATTTCTTCAAAAGAAAGTTGGAGCATAATTAACAACCCAATAATTAAAATCCCAAAAAAGACTACGTAAGTGCCGGGAGTTGAGAGAAGTGTGGAAAAATTAATAAAAGTTTTTTCACCAATATCGCCGGTTTGCAATGCCCCCATACTGCCCAGCATCAATAAAATCACTCCCAACAATACATGAGGCTTAGACCATTTCCATTTAGTCTGAAACATGACTAAACCAGCTGAGATCAACACAAAAGGTAAAAACAACATACTCAAACCCAGCTCGCGCCTTAAAAACTCATTGACTTGAGCCAAAAGCTGACCTTGACCAGAAAAAGACACCATGACCAATAATCCAAAAACAATCAACACCATGCCCGCAATGGAATGAGTGGTTTCTTTTTTAATCTTTAAAACAACGGGTTGTTTTGTTTTGCGTTTTTTATATTTTCGTTTTCTTGCCATAGATGAAAAAATTATAGCCTGAATTAGCGCACTTCGTATATAACCGGTACAATAAGTGGCTCTCGCGCAATAACTTTATAAAGCTTTTTGCTGAGCCGCTTATCAATAGCCTGCTTGAGTTTATAATCAGAAATATCACCCTTAAGGCTATTTATAATCTTGACGGTTTCTTCTTTAATAAAACCAATCACTTCATCAGCTTCTTTCATAAAGACAAAACCTCGTGAGACGACCAACATATTGCGTAGATCAAAATGGCCTTTGACTTTAGGTATAACTAAAACAATAATGCCGGCGTCGCCCAAAGCTCGTCTATCTGCCAGAACCACTGGTCCCACATCACCGATCCCTTTACCATCCACCATGCGTGGCTTGACTTCAAAGCATTTTTTAAGCACCACCTGTTGATTGGAAAAAGAAACTATCTCCCCATCTCCTGGGAGTAAAACTGATTTGTTATCAATGCCAAGGGGTTGAGTCACAAACTCCTTAAACTTGACCCGATGCCGATCAGCTCCGCCAATTGGCATAATGTATTTTGGCGAAATTAAACTCACCATATCTCTTTGTTCAGGAGCACTGGCATGGCCTGATTGGTGCAAATTGGGCATGACTGCCGGATACAACACCCTGACTTGATTACGAGACAGCTCATCAATCGCCCCAAAATAATTGAGTTCATTGCCAGGGATGGGACCAGCTGAAAACACCACTAAATCATGAGGATTTATTCTGATTGAACGATGCTCGCCAAAGATAGCTCTCATCATCGATGAGCCTTCTTGACCCTGGCTACCCGCAATAATTACACACAGCTCATCATCTTGATAGTCGTCAAGATCGCGTTTATCGATCATTATCTCTCTAGGGATTTCTAATTTGCCTAATTCGAGTGCAATCTCGACATTTTGCTCAACACTGCGACCAATAAAAACTATTTTACGATGATATTTTTTAGCCGCATTCACAGCCTGTTGAATCCGGTGGATATGTGAACTCATCAAGGTGACAATAAATTTGCCCTGAGTTTTTTCCATGGCTTTTTCAATCGCTGGACCAGTAGTTGATTCTGAGAGAGTTCTCTCTAATAGTTCTACGTGCAAACAGTCAATTAACATACACAGCACCCCGCGCTTACCTACCTCTCGTAGAGCTTCCATATCGGTTCTAACCCCATCCACTGGCTGATCATCAATTTTAAAGTCACTACCGTGGTAAATTACTCCTTCTGGAGTCTCGATCGTAAAGTGTTTAGTGTCAGGAACAGAGTGGGTGACTGCATAGGGGGTAATGTTAAAATATCGGCCAACACTAAATGTTTGCCTATCTTTAAGCACCCGCACCTCACGTTTTACCCCTCCATCCTGCATGCGCTGTTTCGCAAAACCAGCAGTTAATGGTGAGGCAAAAATCGGAAATTCGCCAGGTAATTCTGGCAAAATATAAGGCGTGGCCGCGATATGATCATCATGACCATGGGTCAAGACCATCCCCACAATTTTCTTTCCCTGCTCCAGTAATTGCACTAAATAGTAAACATCGGGAATCAAGATATCAACTCCCGGCATATAAATATCGGGAAAGCCGATTCCACAGTCGACAATCAAAATCTCTTGATCATAAATATATAAATACATGTTTTGGGTAACTTTGCCCATTCCACCCAAGGGAACAATTTCTAATTTAGACATAATAAAAATAACCTTTCTGAGTCAATAATTTCTCTAATATATCTTAGCAGATCAATAGACTTGTGGCGAAATAAAAAAGAATTAATACTGCGGAAGAAAAATTTTAGCATTTTCTGAAGTAATAATCACTTCCTGATACTTTTTCTCCACAATGATGCGAGCGGCCTTGCGTACTGCCCCCCTTAGGTTTCGCTGTAGCGTTCTAATCCCAGCATCAAAACCTAGCGGACGCACCATCTGCGGCCAAACCTCCTCTAAAATGATAAACTGCCCGTCTTTGAGACTGGCTTCTGTTAATAATTGAGGCAAAATATAGTTTTTGGCGATTTTAATCTTTTCTTCATCAGTGTATGAAGGCATGCTAATCTTCTCCATACGATCTAGTACAGCAGTGGAAATATCATGGGTATTATTGCAGGTAGCAATAAAAATGGCTTGAGAGAGATCAGTTGGATAATCAATATAATCATCCGCAAATTTATTGTTTTGGGCTGGATCTAACAGCTCAATTAACACCCCCATGATGTCAGAACTAGCTTCTTTGGTGACGCGATCAATTTCATCTAATAAAATGACTGGATTGCGCACACCCGCCTCACAAATACCTTTTATCACCCTGCCTGGCTCTGATCCTAAAATTAATCGCGAATTTCCGCGCAAATC
>JAHJTF010000022.1 GCA_018830045.1 Patescibacteria group bacterium
CCACCCGTCTCGTAAGCGAGCTAGAACATATGCGTACAACTTGGAATTCCCGAGTGGTTCCCTGAGTCCAGCCAAATGTTTGCGTTTACTAGCCTTTGCCTCTACAGCTATTGCCACATTAAGAAGTTTTTATACATGTTAAATTAATTCATAGAACAGAGGTAAACAATGGAAAAAGACCATTATTGTCAAGACAACGGCGAAGGGGTTTGCATCATTTGTGGCGAACCTACGCCTGTGGGAATAAAAGAACTTAATCATTATTGTCAAGACAACGGCGAAGGGGTTTGCATCATTTGTGGTCGCCGTATGAAGAAATAGCGACCAGATCATATTCAAAGTTATAAATGAATGTCTTGATTATCTATGATATCGAATGAATAATAAATTTTATTAAAAGTTTTATTAAACCTCATCACTCCATCTTTAATGTTTTCTCCCTTAAACGATTTATCTAAAAACTCTGCAATTTGTTGCATTTCTTTTTTCTTCATTCCTCTTCTGGTAATCTCTTGCGTACCTAGGCGGATAAACTTTCCTCTGCCCAGAGGCTGATCAAAGTTAACTGCGAGATGATTATTAAATAATTTGGCATAAAGATCTTTATAGTCGCCAATTTTTTCAGTAAATAAATGTACCTGATGATTTTCAGAATATCTCCCGGTGTTTGATTTTCTAATCTCATAACCTAAATTAGCTAGCGAACCAGCTAAGTCGTTGGAGTTTTGAACCACTTGTTGAGCATAATTTTGTCCAAATTCTTTCATCTCCAATATCGTGGTAGCCAGGGCAATTAGATGGTGGGTATGGGGGCTAGAATGTAAACAGCCATTGATGATAGCGTTGGCTTTATCTCCTAGATTTTTATCCTTGAACGCAATCATACCTTTTTGCGGTCCGGGTAAAGTTTTATGAGTATTAGCGCTGATAACATCAGCTCCTTCAGTGAGGGGTGATTGAAATATTCCTCCCATAATTAAGCCCATGGTATGACTGGCATCATAAATAATAATGGCTTTTTCACCCAAAGCCTGCCTAATTTCTCTTAGATTGTGAGGATTAATGTAGTAGGAAACGTCCATATAAAAAGCTGTGGCGTTTGAGTCTTGGAAAATTTTGGCTATTTTTTTTGTATCAAATCTTAAATTCTCTAGATCAAATTCTGCAAAAACCTGTTTTCTCCCTACTCTTTCTAAAATTCCCGCAGTAGCAAAGTGGCCGCCACTGTCTTTTTTAACAGTCATGATAGTATCGCCAGCTTGAGTTGTGGATAAAATTGAGCACATCATGGCGTGCACTCCAGAGAGACAATTTAAATTGACACTTTCTGCATGAAGCATTTTTTTAGCTGCCTCTTGGGCTTGATGTAATAATTTTTCAATTCCTGGGTAGCCAAGGGCAGTAAAGGGTCCAAGGTCAATTTTACTATTTGTTCCGCCGCCAAAATAATATCTTTCAGATAATTTTGAGCCCAAAAACATTCTGGCTGTTTCAGACATCTGAGCTTCATTGGCAGTTAGATGCAAAAAATTCTCATTTCTTTGTTCTTCTTTTTTGATAGTGGCAAGGATTGATTGTATATCCATACTTTGACATTATAGTTGATCATTAATTTGGTACAATGAGTTAATTAGCGGTGGTAGCTCAGTTGGTAGAGCGTCTGCTTCCCAAGCAGAAGGTCGCGGGTTCGAACCCCGTTCACCGCTCACTACCCACGCTATTTGTTCTTAGCAGAAGGCGCCTGCGTAGCTCAGTTGGTAGAGCAGCGGTATCGTAAACCGCAGGTCGTCGGTTCGACCCCGACCGCAGGCTCGTATTTCTGGTAGTATGTAAGTATTATGCCTAAGACACGATCGCGTCTCTCTAGAAAACAACAACAGCAGATGATGCACCAGACAGTTTTGATTGTCGTTGTTGCCCTATCTCTGCTAGTAGCCTTTATCTTTTTTATTATGCCGCAATTCCTAAGTTTAGCTGACAGCATTTTGAACGGCCCCAGTATTCTTAATGAAGATCAGGATCAAATCCCTCCGCAAACCCCAATTTTAGCCGTTCCTGTTTCAGCCACCAACAGTGCTTCTCTATTAATCTCTGGAATTGGTGAGATGGCCAGTCAAGCAGTGCTGGTTCTCAATGGGGAAAAACTAGAAGAGGTGAAGATCGATGACAAGGGCGAGTTTAAGTTCAAAGTTAGTCTCATAGAGGGCGGAAATGCTTTGGCAGTTTATAGTATTGATGAGGCAGGCAATGAATCAGTTCAAACTCGAGAATACAAAGTTACATTAGATACCGAAGCGCCAGTTCTTGAGGTAAGCAGCCCTGAAGATGGCAGTACTATAGAATTAAGAAAAAATCAAATTATTACCATTATTGGCACCACAGAGTCGCAGGCTAAAGTTTTTATTAACGATCGCTTGGTCTACGCAAAAGCTGATGGAAGCTTTTCCATGAGCTATAAACTTGAAGAAGGTGAAAACAAACTTAAATTCAAGGCGATAGACAGAGGAGGAAATGAGAGCGAAAAAGAAATAACGGTTAAATTTAGGTTTTAGATTTCCCTAAAGAGAGTCCCAAACTTGATAGCCACAACCAAACAAATGGTTGAAATAAGGTATGATTAAATTGTGAATGGATAAGTATTGCAATAAACGCAGTGAATATAAAGATATCTTTATGATATAAATTTTGTCCAAATTTATATAGGATAAATAAAAATATTATCAGCCCCACGACTCCAGTGGAAGTAAGAATAAAGACAATTAAGTTATCAGGAAAATGGGCAGTGTTATTTAAAAGCGAAGCATTTGATTGGGATGTTAAGGGTGCAAATAATCCTTTACCAATTAGCCATTGGTAATTTTTCAAACTTATTAAAGCAGATGAACTAGATTCAACTCTTGAGCTGACCGAAGCTGTTCTCTCCAGCCTAACTCCCTCCCCTGCCGGTCGAGGTAAAAATGGAAGTCCGATAATAAATAAGCTCATAATAATTATGAGAAAATGATTTATTTTATGGGATTTAATAAAACGTAGTAATAAAAGGAACGCTCCTGATCCCAAAAAGCTTAAATAGCTAGCTCTGGAATATGTCAAGAGAAGAGTTGTCATAAAAAAGAGTGATATGCCTGTTTTTAACCAACCAGACTGTACTTTTATGGTTTGACTAAGAAAAAATGTTATGACTAAAATTATACCGGCAAAATTAGGATCAAATTGAGTGCTAATCAGCCTAAAATAATGGTCATCCCAGCCTAAGTATTTTAAAAATCGAGTATCAGGAAAAAAGAGATACTGCAACAATCCCCAAAAACCGATCAAGAGCCCTACCATTATCCAAAGCTTAACCTGGCTTTTTCTAGAGAATGGTTTGATAAAAATCAGACTAAGCCCAAATAAACAGTAAGCAAAAGCTCTTAATAAATAAAGTAAAGGGATGGTGCTAAAGCCAGCGATAGCATAGTTAATGACTATTCCAAAGCATATCCAGCTAAGCGTAAGTAACAAGAGTTTGTTTTTGGTCATTCTTTTAACTAATTTTATCCATTGATCTGGAAATTTAACGATACTTAGTATGAGCCAAATGAGTAAAACTATATCATAAATATAAAAAGCCAATACTTCAGTCAATTGAATTCTTTGTAGTTGCCCCAGAGAAAAAAGTGCTAAAATTAGCAAAAATAATGCTTGGAATACTTTTTTCATGATTTTTCGTGTTTTAATTCGTATTGCAAAACTCTCACTGCTAAAGAATGCAGGCTCATCATCACAGCATAGCTTAATCCTCGCCAGCCATCTAGAAAACCGAGCTTTATTACATAATTATAGATAAACTTTCCCCAAGGATAAAAAAGTAGTTGGCAGAGATAAAAAGATTGGTTACTTTGATTTCGAAAATTTGTTTCTAGTTGTGCATAATTTGTTATAGAATTACAGAATGCTTGCAGAGATGAGTGGGCATAATGGAGAATTTTAATGTTGGATTTTCCCACCTCTCCTCTTATGTTTGCTATTTCGTGAACTGGACGCTGCCATTTCATTTTTGTTTTTTTGCCCATTCTCAAAAGCACGGTGCTGCCCGCTTCACCAAATTTTAGTGGCTTATCATAAAAAACATCTTGACGATTGATATAAACACCGTCAAGTTTGTTTTCAACAATAATTCTTCTTATTTCACTCACAGATTCTGCGGTGATGATCTCATCACTATCTAAAAATAAAACCCACTCATACTTGGCTTTTTTTAAGGCTTGATTGCGAACAAAAGCAAAATCAGAAATTGATTCTTTTTTAATGACTAAAACCTCGTTAGCAAATTGAGCTGATTTTTTGGCTTGGGCCAAAGTAGGAGCGTCGGGACGAGTGATAATAATAATACTTAAATTAGCGGTAATAGACATCGAGTGTATTAAATTCTACTTTAGTTATTCCTGGATAACTGGCTAAATCAGAGTTTTTGGATTCAATGTAGAATACCACACCCGACTTTTGGTTCTCAGGAATGCCCATTTCTTGAGCCAACCAGCGAAGGTTATCAAAGAAACTCGGGAATTTTCCAGCCATCTGTGTTGTTGCAAATTGAAATTTTCCAGGTCTTAATTTATTCAGATAATTAATAATTTGTCTCTGCTCACCAATTGAGGCTTGATAGCTAAATGATTGATGATTGCCCACAAAGAAGTTGTAATTAAAAATTGCGATAGTATTAGTGATAGCCAAAAATATAATCAGGAGTTTTAGAATCAAGTGATTTTTTTTCAAAATCAAATTTAAACCCCATCCCAAGAGCAAGCTCAATAAAGCAAAGTAAGGTGGGAAATAAGCCTCTGAAGGAGATCCGTGAGCAAAATAGCTTATTGTCAATAACAGAGTAGCCATAGCTATCAACTCAAGACCAGGCTGAAGTGATTTTCTTTTTTTAAGCAAAGTAAAAATGGTGAATAAAAGTATGCCTAAAAAGGCGATGGAAATTAGAATGTTCTCTACTCCAAATATTCGATGCCAGTACTGCCAATAAGAAGATAGGGTAATGATTAGTTTATTTATTGTTAGCTGATGTTGCCCAACTATACCGGTTAAAGAAATAATTCGGTAACCCACCCAGACAAAAAATCCTCCCAATTGGCTTTGGGAAATCGGAACAGACAAATCGTGAATGATTTGGGGCAAGAAACCAACCATGATTGCGGCAGATGCTTGCGAAACTATCTGTAAGGAAATTTTTCTTTTTTGTCTCCATAAAATATAAGGAATCATTAGTCCCAGGGCAAATAAGGATAGTTCAAACTGCATTAATAAAGCCCAGGCCAATCCAGTTACAAAAACTCCATATTTTTGATCACGCCAAAGATAAAGTAAAGCAAAGAGAAAGATGATCATCACTAATGGAATTGGAGTGGTGTGATAAGGCACGCGACTATTGGCTATAGCTAGGGGTGAAAAAGCAAATAAGGTTGCGGCTATTAAAGCAGTACCTTTATTGATGTGGACCAAAGCATATTCATAGATAAAAATTAGAGCCAAAACACTTAAAAAAGCAAAGCTAAGTGAGAAAGCCAGTGTTTTTTGTCCAAAGAGCAAATAAATGACCATTTCTAACCAGATAGCTACTGGGCCTTGGTGGAATCTTGGGATGCTGGAAGGAATTCCTAGTAAAGGCAGAGAGCCTGATTCAAGAGCCTGTTTGGCTACCATCAAATCCCGACCGGCATCTCCAAAAAAGATGCCATGAGTGTTGATTTTCCAAGTTCTCAGCAAAGTAGCAGAAATAACAATCAAAACTATTAAGCTGTGTTGACGAATCAACTTCAGGATAGATTTAATTGTTAGTTGGTTTTGTTTGTTGATAGACACCATAGGCGATGATGGGCAATGATAAGATTCTTCCGAGAGCTAAGCCGATGACAGCTCCTAGCAAGCCTTGTTTTAATCCTAGGAAGACAATGAGTGAGACGGTTAAAACTAGATTGGTGAGTTGATGAAAATTGAGGGTTTTATAAGCACTTTTGGCCAAAAATAGAGTGTAACCTAGCAAAGCCAAACTGTGAGCTACCCCTGCCATCGTAAGCCATTTCACTAGTGGGACTGCATCTAGCCATTGATCTCCTAAAACTATTTTGATTATTGATTCTGGGAAAGTTATAACCACAAGCGAAGTAATCAGGAGTAATAAGCTAGTCCAACCAAAGGTTTGAAAAATAGCCTTTTTTAGGCTAGAAGGATTTAAAGCAATTTTTGTATAGATGGGTAAAGTCCCGTGATGGACTGATCGAGCAAGATCATAATTAGTTTTATGAGTTAGGGCATAGGCATTATGATAAAGACCAAGTTGATAAGTACCAAAGAGTTTGCCAATGATTAGATCGTCTAGGTTGTCATTAAGATATCCCATTAAGGAAGAAAGACTCAGCCATTTAGCATTATGAAAAATTGTTTGGGCTCGAGATGTTAAATATCTAAATTGAGGTCTATGTTTAAAAAACAAAAAAGAAATCACCACCTCAAACATAGCGGCCCCAATCATACTTAAGATCATGGCTTCGACACTATGTAGTAAGAATCCCAAAGAAATGGCAAGAATCCCTTCTACGATGACTAAAGTAAAATAATAAAGGCTATCTTGAAAAAATTTCATGTTTTTATGCATCATGATGATACTGGGGTTGATAAAACCCTTGATGACAGGTACTAGCGAAGTTAGAGCAACTAGAGTGATTAATCGAGGGTTGTCAAAGTAATGACTGAGTCCTATGCCTATTAAAGTCATTGCAGTAGCAATAATAAAACCCCTGGCAATAGCAATCACCCAGGCAGTATTTAGGAAATAAGCAATGGTTTTTTTTGACTGCAAAATAGTAATGTTAATACCCGTTTGAGCAGCGGCTTCACTTAAACCCAGAGCAATAGCTGTTAAAGAGAAAAGTCCAAAATCATCAGGACTTAGTAGTCTGGCTAAGACAGATATCTTTGCCAGCGCCACTAATGAGCTGAGTATTTTTAAAATAGTTTGCCAACTAAATCCCTCTACAGCCTGTTTGATGTAACTCATGGGTGAAATTGTATCTAGGTTTAGTTATAGTTAATAGGTTGATATACTACATGACATTGTAATCTATGAAATTCTTCAACAAAATAGGCTCTGTATTTTTTGATTTTATTGAAACCATTGTTATTGCTTTATCAATTTTCTTGGTGGTTTATTTGTTTTTCTTGCAACCACATCAGGTGAATGGGCAATCAATGGTGCCAAACTTCCTAAGCGGAGAGTATGTTTTAACAGATAAGGTGAGCTATCGGATGAGAAATCCAGAACGAGGCGAAGTTGTAGTTTTTCACTCACCTGATTCGGCTCATTGTGCTAAGGGAACAGGTTGTGATTTTATTAAACGAGTCATTGGGGTCCCTGGAGAAAATATTGAGGTTAAG
The DNA here is from genome assembly GCA_018830045.1 of Patescibacteria group bacterium. Lineage (GTDB taxonomy): Bacteria > Patescibacteriota > Microgenomatia > UBA1400 > PJMF01 > JABBGTR01. The sequence goes on from JAHJTF010000022.1 coordinate 7,423, forward strand.
AATAATGGTATATACGTAAATGGGTCTCGCATATTAGAATCATATATCCCAGATGATTATCAGACACTGGCGGGTGAGTTTACTAAAAATAGGGTTGTTACTTTGGGGGCGAATGAATACTTTGTGTCTGGGGACAACAGACCGTATTCGAGTGATTCAAGAGCCTGGGGACCGATTAAAAAGGAGGACATAGTTGGCAAGGCCTTTTATCGATATTGGCCACCACAAGTGATGGGATCGATTCACAAGGCGAACTATTAGTTATTTTTTTCAGCTATTCCGATAATTTTCTCTAAATCTTGTTGGGTTTCTTCTGGAGAACCCTTAAGAGTAATCATGACTTTTGTTTGTCGGTGTGATCTGGTGAGCTTGAGATTAGATTTGGTATGAAAAAATTGATTAAATCTACTCTGCCATTGCTTGAGTTGTTGTTCATTGATTTTAATTGAAGGTTTGGTGCCAAAAGGTGAATTTAATTGAAGGCTATCTTTTTTAAATCTTCTAGCTAGTTCTTCTGCTCGGCGTACAGAGGCATTTTCCTTGAGAATAATTTTATAAGCCCTAATCATCTCAGTTTCACTATTGATAGAGCTTAGGGCTCTGGCATGTCCTTCTGTGATCTGGCCAGAAATCAATCCATCAGCAATCGCATCTGGTAGGTCTAAAAGTTTTAAGGAGTTACTAATATAAGAAGGAGATTTGCCCACTTTTTCAGCCAGGTCAGAGTTGGAGTAGTTAAAGTTTCTCATTAATTGCCGGAAAGCCTGTGCTCTTTCCAAAGCATTGAGATCTACTCTTTGAACATTTTCCACTAAAGCCATCTCGAGCATGCCTTTGGGGGTGGTTTTTTTCACATACACCGGGACTTCTTCTAGACCTATTAATTGAGCCGCTCTCCAGCGACGTTCTCCGGCAATGATTTGATATCCGGCTGGCGTATGAGCCACCACAATGGGTTCTAAAATGCCATAGGTTTTAATTGATTTGGCTAGCTCTTCTATTTCTTCATTCTTAATTTTGCCCCTGGGCTGAAAAGGGTTGGGCTGGAGTTGTTTGGTAGAAAGTGTGTGTACCACAATGATGACATATTATCAGAATAAATCCCGAATATACTAGCCCCAAAAAAGACGTGAAAATCCGTGAAAATTGAAATTAAGTCTGTAACAATTTTGTGAAAACTGTGTAAAAATTATGTAGCCACGACATTCACCACGGTTTTGCCATGTTTTTGGCCAAATTGGACAGTGCCGTCATGCATGGCAAAGATGGTGTGATCTCGACCCATGCCGACACCCTTGCCTGGTTTATACTTAATTCCACGCTGACGAATGATGATTTGACCTACTTGAATAGTCTCCCCGCCCGATTTCTTTAGTCCGAGGCGTTTGCCGCTTCTTTTTTGTTGCGATTGTTGGCTGACTTTACCCGAGCCTTTAACATGTGCCATATTATCCTTTAAATCTTAAAAAAATAATTTGTCTTTTCACAATTGCCTGTGGTCTGCTGTAAGTAACAGGCTGAGAAACAGTAGTGTACCCGAGTCCAGGAAGCTTGTCAATCAATTTTTTTAGATCATAAGTCTTATTTTTAGTCTCTACCAAGGGCAAAATAATCACAACGGCGGCATTAGGCTTGAGAATTTTTATAAAGCTTTTGAAAGCTCCGAGATAAGTGCGGTATAAACCTTTAAAAATATTGGGTAATTCTTTTTCTTTAGGAGCGGGTTTTCCTAAGAATGGTTCGGTGACAATGACATCAATAAAGGGGGCCGTAGAGTCAGTAAATTTTTGAGTGGCATCGCGCTTTGTGACTGAAAATTTTGAGTTGAGCTGATATTGATCAATTATCCAGGCTAGGTTCTCTTTTGTGCCCTCAACAGAATTTTTATCTAGATCTGCACCAGAAACAATAAAACCAGTTAATAGAGCCTCTATTAAAATATTTCCTGATCCGCAGAAGGGGTCATAGAGAATTTGGTTTTGAGCTTCACCCCGATTTAACCCTTGAGCAATGTTGACCATGATTCGAGCTACTTTGGGCGGCAGCATCCCTTTTTTGCTATCCGCATAGGGTTTTTGGCGATCTCTTTTGGTCCAGTCATCAATATTTTGGATGGAAATAGTTTTAGCTAAAATTAGTTGCTTCCCATCATTAATAATAATTAATTCCAAAATGTTCTGGTGAAGTAAAACAGCTGCTGATAAACTTTGATTTTTTGATTCAAGATACCTAACTTTGAGACCTCGATGGCGTAGTTGGTTTTTAATAGATAGGAAATCAATTTGGGGTAAATCTCGATCTCCCAGAGCTGAAATGCTAAAAGTAATTTTTCCTACTTGAGAAGCTAAGTAATCAACTATTTTGGTCTCAACTTCTTCAAGAGTATTAGTTTGAAGTTTGGTGAGTTGGAGAAAGCTTTTAACTAATCCTCCGGCTTGTTGCTGAATTGATTCTATATCTAATTCTTGATTGGTTTGCAGTACTGCTAATTGAGATGAGATTAACTCTGGCTTAGCAGAAAGTAAATATTCAAGCTCGAGCAGAGATAAGTTGGGGGTATTCCCCAATTTAAAAAAATAAGTTGGCATGAAATTAGTATACCTTTAGCCGTTAATCTTCACGACTTCAACTGTGCTTTGAGGCTGGCGGTGACCAAAAACCTTGCGGTAACGAGACTTAGCGCGGAACTTACCCACTCTAATTTTTTTGCTGCGGCCGTGATCTAAAAGCTTGAGTGTGACTGAAGCTTTTTCAATAAGCGGCGTCCCAATTTGTTGATTTTTTTCATCACTAATCATGAGAACTTCACTAATCTCGAATTTCTGCCCTTCTTCCTGATCTAGGCGGTCTAAAATAAACTTATCTCCAACAGTAATTTTGAACTGTCGTCCGCCAAGTTGAATTATTGCGTATTTTGCCATGATATATTTTCCTTGTAACGAAAAGCAATTATAACATGATTTTAAATGAGGTGTAGGATTGCCTTAGGCTGAGTTTGATTTGCAATTGATTGAACCATGGCAAGCATAATACACAATGATAAGACAGAACTCCCCCCATAAGATATTAGGGGTAGAGTGAGGCCGGTAATTGGTAGTATCCCGATATTCATACTAATATTAATTCCGGCTTGGACAATTGTCATCACGGCAATAGCCATGCAGTAGCGAAAGGATTTTTTTGAAGAAGTATTTAATCCAGTTTTAATTATAAAAATGATGAGTACCACGTAGAGAGAAATCACTGCTATAGAACCAATAAAACCAAACTCTTCTGCCAATGAAGCAAAGATAAAATCAGTTTGACGCTCTGGCAAAAATCTAAGATGAGACTGAACTCCCTGACCCAAACCTTTTCCCAACAATTGACCAGACCCAACGGCAATTAGGGCTTGACGAGCGTTATAGCTTGACCCCTGCAGATCTTGATCTGGGCTAATAAAACTGGTGATGCGCTGTTTTTGATACGGCTTTAGTATAAATAACCATGAAAAGAACGCCCCAACAATCACTAAGCCAGTTAAGGTAATGATTTTTTTCCATGAAAGATCACTTAGAAAAATAATAATGCTGGTACTAATTAAATAAACCAACGTAGTTCCAAGGTCAGGTTCAATTAAAATTAAAATAGCAGGCAGCCCGATGACTAACAATGCCCACAATAATCCCCTGAAATTATTGAAGGATTCTTTGAGTGCTAATAAAGTTAGAGCTGTTGCAGGAATAGCTAACTGAGAGGGTTGGGCATTGAAAATATCCCAGAAAGGAATCCAGCGACCGGTTTTACCGGTAAAGATCCCAAATAGGTAGGAAACAATTAATAATAAGTTTACTAGAATATATATTGGCCAAGCCAGTTTAACTAATTGTTCAAATTTAATTTTAGAAACAAAAAAGAAGATAGCAAGTCCTATGATAAAAAAAATGGTTTGTGCGGTAGCTAATTCGGGGGCGACACTTTTTAGCGTCAATACGCTTTTTAGTGCCAGCGAAGTCATCACAGCTGGTAGCAACCAACGCATCATGAAGCTATTATACCGAGCTTATCACCTTTAACTAGTTGCGTATTAGTTCTTTTTTCAATCTCACTTTGCCAATCTTTTGGCCAGCTTGGAGCTTCTACTTTGGCTCGCTGATCAAGTTTCAAGCCGGTTTTCTTGCGAAGTTTTTGAATCTCTCTCATGACTTCTCTAGCCTCACCTTCTGCTAGAAGTTCATTGGTGAGATCAAAGTCCAGGTTAACCTCTAGCTTTTCTCCACTCTGCCAATCAATCTTTTTGACATTAAGTTCTTGAGCAATAACTTGGAGTAAGTTTTCTTGTGGTGTTTCTCCCGGAGCTATAACTATCAATTTGGCTAAAGGTTGGCGAAGTTTTATTTCTTGATTTTTTCTTAGGCACCTAGCTTGATTAACTACTTCTTGAACTAAAGTCATTTCTGCTTCCAAAACTGGATCCATGAGCGCAGTATCAACCTTGGGCCAATCGGTGTGGTGAATCGAGGTACTTTCATCAATTAAATTATGATGAATTAACTCTGGAAAATAAGGAGTCAGGGGAGCCATGAGCTGAGCTAAGGTGTAAAGAGCATAGCCAAAAACATGACTGGCACCCTGATTGTCTTTTTCTCTTAAACGCTCACGACTTAGGCGCAAATACCAGGTTGAGAGTTCATCTACAAACTCCATCAGGGTTCTGCTGGATCTAATTAAATCATAGCTATCCATATACCTAGTGACATCGAAAATTAAATGTTGAACACGGCTAAGCAGCCATTTGTCCATCACATGCTTGGGCTTGGTTGGAGTTTGAGCAACATCAATTAATTGATTGGCAAAAGTTTTAAAGAATTTGAATACGTTCCACCAAATCACAAAGACTTTGCGGCGAATATCAGCTACTTCTTTTTCACTAAAATTTAGATTTTCTCCCTTCATAATTGTTGAGCTCATTAAGTACAAGCGTAGACTATCAACTCCGTATTTATCTATTAATAGGGTGGGGTCGGGAAAATTCTTTTTTGATTTACTCATTTTTGAGCCATCTTCTGCTAATATGGTGCCGGTTGTGAGTACATTTTCAAACGAGGGCTTGCCAAAGATACCCACACTCATCACATGCATGGTATAAAACCAAGCTCTAGTTTGAGCAAGATATTCACTCACAAATTGGGCTGGATAGTTTGTTTCAAACTTTTGTTTATTTTCAAAGGGATAATGAATCGAAGCAAAAGGCATTGAGCCTGACTCAATCCAGCAATCAAAAACTTCAGTTAGGCGCGTGCCCTGAATAGTTTTGCTATCATCCACCCAGACTTTAATATGATCTAGATATTGACGATGAATATCACTAATTTTGCTAACCTCATCAGGATTAACTGCCCATTGTTTTAGTTCTGCTAAGGAACCAATAATACGAGTAAATATTTGATTGTCTTTTTTGCCACGCCAGATAGGCATTGGCGTGCCCCAATAACGAGAGCGGGAGATGTTCCAATCAGGAGCATTCTCTAAGCCTTTTTCAAACCGACCATGCTTGAGATGATTGGGGTACCAATTAATTACCTCATTTTGCTCAATGAGACTATCTTTAAGTTTGGTGATGTCAATAAACCATGCCGGGACAGGTGCGTAATAAAGTCTAGTCCCACAACGATAGCAAGTTGCCACGCTATGAGTTAGCTGTTCATCTTTATAGATTAAACCACGTTTTTTTAAATCTCTATTTATGAGAGGATTGGCTTCTAAAATATCCATTCCTGCCCAAGGTAAAACTTCTGATTTGAACTTTCCCTCATCATTGACATGCTCAACCAATTGGACATTTTCACGCTGCATGACTCGGTAGTCATCTTCACCATAGATTGCCAAAGTAACTATGCCCGTTCCTTCTTCGTCGGTCACAAAATCATCAGCTACAACTACCCCGGCTCGTTCTTCCTTCTTACGATTGGGATAAAAATCAAAAAGAAGCTCGTATTCAAGCTGGGTGAGTTCTTCCCCAGTCATAGTTGCGACAACTTCATAGGGTTTATTAGACAAAGTCTCATTCAATCTGTTAGTGGTTAGTATGTAATATGCATCATCCTGTTTAACCTTAGAGTATTCTAAAGTTGGATGAACAGCTAAAGCTGTAGTAACTAACTTATTCCAGGGAGTAGTTGACCAAGCGAGCAAATAAGTGTTTTCTTGTTCTTTAACTTTAAATTTGTAGGTGGTTGAGAGCTCAGTGATTTCTTCGTAGCTATCATCCATGGCAATCTCAAAGTTAGAGAGCGGGGTGCTACAACGGGGACAATATAAAATCACGCGCTTACCTTCATAAACTAAGTTTTTTTCATAGAGTTGTTTAAATCCCCACCACACAGACTCCATGAAATTACAATCCATGGTTTTGTAGTTATGAGTAAAATCTACCCATCGTCCTAGGCGAATAATTATTTTTTCCCATTCTTTATCAAGACGCAAAACTTCTCTTTGACAAGCATCGTTGAACTTACCAATTCCTAATTTTTCAATACCCCTTTTCCCACCCTCAATCTCCAATTTTTGCTCAATCATGTTTTCGATTGGGAGTCCATGGCAATCCCAACCCCAGACTCGCCCTACCCGGTAGCCTTTCATGGTCCAGTAACGCGGAATGACATCTTTGGTAGTGGAGGCTAATAAATGACCATAGTGAGGCATGCCAGTAGCAAAGGGTGGACCATCATAAAAAATGTAGGCTTTATCTGCTGGTCTCATTTCAACTGATTTTTCAAAAGCCTTAGTATTTTGCCACCATTTAAGCACTTTTTCTTCTAACTGAGGTAAGTTTGGTTGTTGATTTAGATCTATAATTTTTGGCATAAAAAAACCCTCTAATTTTAGTATAGAGGGCTCGTGAGAGCGGTACCACCTCTATTTATGCTTTATGTCTGCAATATTAAAAACCTATTTATACTTATCCGAACCCATCCAAAACATAGGGAGACCTAATTGAACTCTAACACAGTAATAGATATGATTTGTAAATCCTCTATCCCATTGGGTAAGAGATTCCATTTTAGCAATAGCATCCTCCACAGTTTCTATTTCACCATCTTTTATCTCTTTTAGTACTATGGGCAGAGCATCATTGATACATATCCCTGTTTGTTCTCTATATTTTTTTTCTTTCAGAATATCCTCCCTTACTTTTGTCTTAAAAATGCAGGAATTTCAAATTCATCTTCAAATTCATTATCTTCAATGATTTGATCAGCATCATCTGAGTCTGCTTTATCGCTGGTTTTTGTTGTTGATTGCAAATGATCATCTTGGGAGGTCGCTAAAGTTTTTTTGCCAATGATCTGTGAGCTAGTTTGGGGTTGAGTCCAGCTGGTGGGAGCTCGATCAAACTTAGGTGTTGGTTTTTCTTCTTCAATTTCATCATCAAGTCCTAAGTTTTGTTTTGATTGTTGACCATAGGCACCAAAGACATTGCGAGTATTGTATCGATAACCATCAAAGCCAGTAGCGATAACGCTAATTTTTAGGTTAGTACCCATATTTTTATTTATAGTGGCCCCAAAAATTATATTGGCATCATCATCAGCGGCATTGGCAATAATGGCCGAAGCATCAGAAACTTCAGACATCGTCATGTCTTCTCCGCCAATGATGTTGTAGAGGATGCCTTTAGCGCCATCTATTGAAATTTCCAGAAGCGGTGAAGAAATTGCCATTCTTGCAGCAGTAGCGGCTCGGTTTTCACCACTGGCTTCGCCAATACCCATTAGAGCAGAGCCGGATTCAGTCATGATAGTTTTGACATCAGCAAAATCGACATTGATTAATCCAGGCGCAGTAATTAAATCTGAAATACCTTGGACACCCTGCCCTAAAACATTATCAGCTAATCTAAATGCATCTAATAAGGTCATTTTTTTATCTACTACTTCCATTAAACGTTGATTGGGAATGACAATCAGAGTGTCGACCTTTTCTCGTAGCTCTTCAATCCCTTCTTCAGCAGTTCTCATACGATGCACGCCCTCAAATGCAAAGGGTTTGGTAACCACTGCGACAGTCAATGCTCCAGCGTCTTTGGCAATTTCTGCAATTATAGGAGAAGCTCCGGTACCGGTTCCACCGCCCATGCCGGCAGTAATAAAAACCATGTCGGAATCAAACAGCATATCTTTAATTTTTTCCTTGCTTTCATCCGCTGCAGCTTTGCCTATTTCTGGATCGGATCCAGAGCCAAGTCCTTTAGTAAAGTTTTGACCAATTTGCAGTTTAGTTTCTGCTTTAGAAGTGAGCAGAGCCTGGGCATCAGTATTAATGGAAATAAATTCAACACTATCAATTTTCCCCGACTCAATCATGGAGTTTACTGCATTGCCGCCACCACCACCAATTCCTAAAACTTTAATTTTGGCGAATGTAGTATTTGAGGGTTTAACTAAAGCCATAGAACTTGGTTGAAATTAGATTTGATTTTAATATCAAAATTTTAATTAGTCAAAGTGTATCATATATTACAAACTAAGGCATGAGTGATTTAAAGAATGAACCAATGGTTCCGCCGAACTTTTTCCCAAAAAGTGTTTTAAACAACGATCCAAGATGAAGTCCTGAGCCAGTAGATGATCCTGCCCCATGCTGACGGCCATATTCTAAAAGTCCAATACTGTTTACAAATGAAGGATTATGAATATCCATGGTTAAACCCTTGATTTCTTTGGGCATGCCAATTCTGGCTGGCAAATTAAGAGTTCTTTTAGCAACTTCTTCTATGCCTACAGTTTCGGCCCCTCCTCCAGAAATAATGATTCCTGCCGGAACTACTGGGATTAAATTTTTTTGTTCAAGTTTTTTACCTACCATCGTGAGAATTTCTTTCATGCGCGGAACCATGATGCCCTCAATGATTTTTTTCTTAGATAAGTTTTCCATTGAATCATGTACGTCTAGTTCTACAGGATCGATCACGTCTGCTAGTTTTTTACGTTTGGTAAACTCTTCCTTAGTTTCTCCTGGATTGGGTTTCATTTCTTTAGGATCACTATCTGTTAGAGCGAGTTTTATTTTTTCAGCAGCCTCGAGGCTGACACGGCATCCCAAGGCAATATCTTGAGTGATGTGACGCGCTCCAATGGGCAATGAATCGGAAAGTTCTAGAGTACCTTCTACAAAAACACACAGTGATGTTGATCCGGCCCCGATGTCAACCACTACCACACCCAGCTCTCGCTCGGTTTCAGAAACCACGACCTCAGAGGCGCTTAGACCTGAAAATACAAAACCATCGACATTAAGTCCTAGATCATGAACGCATTTTTCTAGGTTTTTTAAAGCAGTGGTCATGCCAGTCACAATATGTGCTTCTGATTCAAGTCTAACCCCCGTCATTCCCACTGGGTCTTTAATACCTTCTTGTGAATCAACTTTGAAATCTCGTGGAATGACATGAATTACGCTTCTATCTGCCGGAAGTGAAATAGCGCGAGCGGCTTCAATAACCCGATCTACATCTTGAGAGGTAATTTCTTGATTTGGGGCCGCCACTGCCACCACTCCCTTTGAGTTTTGAGATTTAATATGAGTTCCGGAAACAGAAACATAAGCACTCTTGACATCAAAACCAGCCATTCTCTCAGCTGCATCCAGACTTTCTGTCATAGTGATAACAGCTTTTTCTAGATCAACTATTTGGCTTTTGCGAATTCCATGAGATGGAACCGTAGCAACTCCTTTTACTTGGAGTTGATTAGTTTCTTCATCGAGAGTGGCAATAAGGGTAGCACATTTATCTGTACCTAAATCAATAGCAGTAATTACTCGGGATCGCGGCATATAGTTGATGATAACAGAATTATCAAAGGAATGTCGAGTCTGATGACGGAGATGTTAGGACGGAGATGTTAAGATGGAGATGAAAAATTGGTACGAAGTAAGGGAAACTTAAAGCGCAGATCAATTTCTTTAATATTTTGATCTATACTTGGAAAATCAAGTTTTTCTAGTATTATGGCTAGTTTTGCTATCTGTTGTTCTAATTGAGATTCTTGAGCGATAGCAATGAGTCGGTTGTCTAAAATTATTTCTATATGGTTGGGATGATGAATAATAATTTGCTGTATTTTTATTTGATGTTGATTAAGATATTTGACGAGATTAGTAATTAGAGTGTGTAAAGATTGGTTAATCCTATTTTCAGTAATTACTTCTGGCCAATTTTTGAGAGTGATTCTCATGACCAAGTCATTGCTTTTGTCAGGGTAAATTAGTCCATTCTCTGTGACTAAATATGGCTGCTGATTTGACTCTATGGTCAGTGTGTAACTATTAGCTTTAGTTGAGAACGAAAGCTCCATTCTTCCGGGTAAAGTTTTTTTAATTTCATTTAGTTGATAAAGATCGAGATTGAGATCTAATACATGTTTTTCTATGTTAGAAAATAATAATGATTTTTTTTTGAGGCCATCTAGTTTTTGTGTGAGTTCATGAGGACAGGAGTCATCATTCAATTTACATTCGATTTGATGAATTTTAATGATTGGATTTGAGATTGAACTGGCAATAACTATTAATCCCGCTATTGATAAGACACCAAAAAAGATAATTAGTTCACGCTTCATGACTAGAGGCTTCCACCATCAGTTGATAGAATAGTTCTGCGGCATTAGTTGGAATTTGGATTTGATTCAGCCTGTGAGTAAACTTTAACTTTTGACTTTTGACTAGCTCTAGTTTTTGGACCAAAAGATTTGGCGTCAATTGTTTTTGAGAGATTAATTCAGCTGCTTTTTGTTTAACTAAAAACTGAGCATTTATTTGTTGTTCGTTGTGGCGGGAGAAGGGCAAGGGAATAAAGACTGTGGGAATGCTTTTCAGAGTGAGCTCCATGACAGTATTAGCTCCAGCTCTTGAGACTGCTGCCTGTGAGTTGTTATAAATCCAAGCCATATCTTGGGAGCTTGCCCATTCTCTTACATAGTAATTTTTTTGTTGGGTAGCTGGTAAATTTTTGGTAGCTAATTTGAGCTTTTGCTCATAATCTATTTGAGAGTGTGATTGACCACACAAATGAATCACTGTCCAGTCTTTGGTTAAAATGGGAAGTGCCTGCATCACTGTTTGATTAATAATCCAAGAACCTTGATTGCCCCCCATAACTAATAAAACTGGTTTTGAAAAAGGCTGGTGTATCCATTCGGGCCTTTTTGTAGTTTTTGTGATTAATTCTGGTCTGATTAAATTGCCCGTGAGGACAATTTTTTTACTAGGGAAATATTTGGCCGATGATGAATGTGAGATAGCTACTTTTTGGGCGAGTTTGGCTATTATTTGATTAGCTATTCCCGCCGCATGGGTTTGCTCATGCGTGATAATAGGAGTCTTAGTAAGAAAAGCAGCAACTGCTAAAGGAAGCGCCACATAACCTCCAAAAGATACAAAGATGGTGGGTTTTTCATTAATAAAAATTAACCACGCCATGATGACTGACTTTAGAAATACAATTGGAGCAGTTAGCTGTGCAAAAAATGGGCGAGTTTTTGAAATACGCACAGCTTTTAGAGGAATGAACTTAATTCCTCTTTGGGCAACTTCCTTTTTTTCCTGAGCGAGTTGTCGGAGTTTGGTTTGACTAAAAATTCTTCCTACAAAAATCAACTCATCATGTGGGTGATTTTTTTTTACATAATCAACTAAAGCTAACGCTGGAGTGAGATGTCCTCCCGAGATAAGTATCTTCATGATTTATTTATTATACTCTGCACTGATTCGCAGGAGAATGCCATTGGCAAGCAAGATCATCACTAGAGATGAGCCACCATATGATAAGAAGGGCAATGGGAGTCCGGTTAATGGCACTAGGGCGACTACCGCAGCTAGATTTAATAAAGTTTGAGCGGCCAGCCAGATAATAATGCCCCAACCCAATAGTCGCTCAAATGAGTTGGGGGCAAGGTTAGCAGTTTTAGTTGCAAAATAAAAATAAAGAGCAAATAGAGCCAAAATTATCACTGAGCCGATGAAGCCAATTTCTTCTGCAATGATGGCAAAAATAGAATCAGTGCTTGCTTCTGGAATATAAGAAAATTTTTGTCTAGAATTGCCAATTCCCTGACCCAGCCAACCTCCTTGGCCAAGCGCAAGGGTGATTTGTCTAATGTGAAAACCAGCTCCTAAAGGATCGGCTTGAGGATTAAGAAAAGTGGATAGTCTTTCTCTTCTATAACCGGAACCTAGGATAACAATGAGCAGTATTAACACAGATATTCCCGTAATTCCTAAAAGGTGAGAGAGTTTTCCTCCTGCGATAAAAAACATCCCAAAAGCAATGCTGACAATGACAAGCAACGAACCTAAATCCGGTTGGAGTAGGATTAGTAGAGCGGGTAGGCCGGTGGTAAATAAAAAGGGTAGGAGTTTTTGATGATTGCTCATCCAATTAGCAAAAAAAACTATCATTGCTAATTTGAATGGTTCTACTGGTTGAAATCTAAAATTACCCCAAAATATCCAGCGGTGAGCCCCATTAAATTCTCTCCCAATCCCCGGAATAAAAACCAATAAAAGGGCAAGTAGACCAAAAATATAAAAAAATTTAGATGTTTGTTTCCAAAAGGATAAGGGAATGAACTTAGCTAGTATCATCGCTAATAAGCCCAGACCTATCCAGGTTAAGTGTTGTTTGAGAAAGTGATACTGATCGCCAAAGGTGTTGAAGGCCTCTGCTACCGAAGCATTAAAAACAAATAGTAAGCCAGCTAGAGTTAGGATTAAAACTAGAGAGATCAGCCAAGCGGAGGGAGATAAAAGCGATTGATTCTTTTTACCCATGGTATAAATTTAAATCACTGCTAGCCATACGCCGAATAAAGTTAGCATTATTTGGACCAACCAAGCCCGCTGGACTATCTTGGGTTCTTCCCAGCCATGATGTTGCAAAAATAAATGAAATGGTGCAGCAGAAATTATTTTTTTACCTAAATATTTTTTACAGAGTAATTGTAGAGCAGAGCTGCTAATTTCTAGAACAAAGATAAAACCAATAATAATTAAAGCGAACGTTTTGCCTAATAACAAGCCGATTACAGCTAGGGTAGCTCCAAACGACAATGAGCCCACATCGCCCATGAATAGTCTGGCAGGAAAAACATTAAAATATAAAAATGAAATTAGTGAGCCTAACCACATAGCGATAAAAATTGATAAGGGAATGTCTAAAATCGAGGCTGACAAAAACCACAAGCCAAATAAAGAGATCATCAGTACTCCCGAGGCTAGGCCGTCAAGCCCATCAGTGATATTGACGGCGTTAGCAAAGGCCACAATGACAAAAGACGCAAAAGGAATAAAACTAATTCCTAGTTGAAAAGTACCGATAAAGGGAATGTATAAGATAGAAATCCCTAGGCTAAAATACATTAAGCAGGAGATAATTACCGCTAAAGCAATTTGGAGAAACAACTTAACCCTTAACCTAATTCCAAAAAATCCACTTTGCTTAAAGCCGAAAAATTTCTTCACATCGTCATAAAGGCCTAGGATGGAAAAAGATAAAAAAGTAAAGAAAAGAATATTAATCTCAGCCTGAGCATTTTGATAGACACTAGTGACCTCTACGCCCAAAAAATCTAGTATGGGTAAGATAAAAGCAAACAGGATTGACACAAAAGTGATAACCAATAGTCCCCCGCCCACAGGCGTGCCTGCTTTTTTTGCATGAAATTTATCAAAAATAGGAGTTAATTTGCCAAAGGCATCTTTCGTGACTTGACGAGCTTTTTGAAATTTAAGTTGATATAACAAATTAATGAACGGCACAATGGCGATGCTGGTCACAATAAACGAAAATAGTAGCAGGCCCAAAAGTAATGCCATAGTTATAGTCTAATCTAAACGCTTGATCTTCGCACCCATAGTTTGGAAAAGTTGGTCGAGATCTTCATAGCCCCGGCCAATATGATTTTTGGGGTCTCTCAGAGTAGTTTTACCCCAAGCAGTCATGCCGGCGATCAATAAAGTGGCTCCATGACGCAAATCTTCGATTTCAAATTCGCCACCAATTAAATCTGTTTTCCCGGTAATTTTTGCAGCATGCTTGTCTTCCTTTTTAATGTCTTTGACATTAAAGTTGTAGATTTTCTCAGGATTTTCAACTCGAGGATTAAATAGTTTAATTTTAGCTCCCATTTTTCGCAATGCCTGGGTGTATTTAAATCGATTTTGTGAAACTGTTTCATGAACCACACTCTCTCCTTCTGCTTGAGTCATAAGAGTAGCCCATAGGGGTTGCCAGTCTGTTTTAAACCCAGGATGGGGCTGAGTGATGACGTCAGTTGCAGTCAGGGGTTGTTTATAGAAAAAACGAATGCCGTACTCTCCCACTTCATATCCACCTCCGGCATCATCTAATTTTTTAAGAAAAGCCATGATATCTTGAGTCCTGGCGTTCTCTACAATAATGTCGCCCTTAGTTGCCAAAGCAGCACAGGCAAATGAAACTACCTGGTTTTGATCTGCCATCACTTTAAAAATAGCACCTTTGAGCTTTTTTACTCCTTGAATTTCAATGGTTCGATGTTGAGTCCGTTTTATTTTGGCCCCCATGCTATTTAAAAATTTGATTAAGTCATCTACCTCGGTTTCTTGCGCAGCATTTTCCAGCAATGTCGTGCCTTGAGCTTTAACCGCAGCCATGATCAGGGTCTCAGTACCCGTGTGAGTATTTTTTGCAAATTTATAGTGTGTGCCGCTAAGTTGCTTGGCACTAACTTTAATTAAATCTCCCTTGGCTTTTATTTCTGCACCTAGAGCAATTAAGCCGTCAAAGTGTCTTTCTAGGGGTCGTTTGCCAATTTTGTCTCCACCCGGGTATGGCACAATAGCTTGTCCAAAGCGGTGGAGTAAAACCGGGATAAACATGGTTGAAGCTCGAGAATTTTGTCCACAATTGCTCTCTGGAGAATAACTGTTTAAGTTTTGGGGATTAATTAGATAAGCCCTCTCGCCCATGGTTTTAGCATTTGCTCCAAGAGAGTTGATTATTTTTGCCACTAAACCAACATCACTAATCCGGCTGAAATTTAAAAGTCGAGATGGAGAGTCTCCTAAAAGAGCAGCGATCATGATTTTATATGAAGCATTTTTGGCCCCGCCAACTTTGACCGATCCATAAAGCGGAGTACCACCCGTAATAATATAACTGCTCATAGTTCTCCTTTAAGACAAATAAAATATTTCTTCTTCTAGATTGATATTAAACTGTTGTTTGATTCTTTGTTTGACTAAATTGACGAGCTTTTTTAAATCAGTCGATGTGCCTTTACCCTGATTAATAAAAAAAGCTGCATGTTTTTTAGAAATCTCTACATCACCAACTCTAACTCCTTTTAGTCCGGCTTGGTCAATTAAAAAACCAGCTGAAACACATTGTTTGTCTGAAAATTGAGGAAAAAGCTTTTTAAGCTGTGGAGTATTAGGAGTGTTTTTAAAGATACAGCCAGAACTAGGTTTACCTAGGGGCTGGGTGTTAGCTCTATACTTCGTAGCTTGGCGCACTAGTTGTTCTGATTTCTCTTTATTACCTTTTTTCAATGCAAACTCAACTGTTAAAATCATTTCTTGAGTTTTTTGAAAACGAGATGAGTCATAACTAAAATTACATTCTTTTTGGCTAATCCATTTAACCTTATTTTGTTCATCAATGATTTCTACCTGGCTAATATGCTCACTAATCAGAAATTTTAAGTAATGAGCATTGTTGTAAACAGCTCCCCCCAGTGTGCCGGGTATTCCTAAAAAGTACTCTAACCCAGAGTATCCCAAATCAATTACTTTTTTGACCAAAAGTGATGTTTTGATTCCTGCTTGGGCTTGGATGAGCCATTTTTTATCATTAGGAAATTGTTCATCTAGGGTAGACTTTTTGAGATCAATTAGCTCTGTGATTTTTAAATGTAATACTAAGCCGGAAACTCCCCGATCATGAACAACCACATTGCTAGCTCCTCCCAAGATAGTGAGCTTAATATCATTATTTCTACAAAAATTCACTACATCAATAATTTGCTGACGCTCTTTAAGCTCTAGATAAACTTCAGCTTGACCGCCGATTTTAAAATAAGTTTGAGGAGATAAAGAAAAATTTGATTTGAAATCCAACTGAGGGAAATTCTGACTAAGCTGGGTCAAAATAGACATAATGCAGAAGCTATTATATCAACTCATGAACTTGATAAATATCACCTGCTCCTACGGTGATAAGCACATTCCCCCTCTTGAGCTGTTTCCGGCAGTACTTGGCTAAATTTTGAATAGATTCTAAATTATGCGCAGGTAAATTATGTTTAGACACTATGGCCTCACATAACTTTGTGCTGGAAACTGATAGATCGACCTTTTCTCTAGCTGAGCTAAAAATATCAATCATTAATACTTGATCGACATCTTTAAAGGCATCAATAAATTCATTAAAAAGTTTTTTTGTTCGAGAATAGGTATGAGATTGAAAAGCGATAATTTTTTTTTGATCGGGGCACCAATCCTTCAAAGCTGCAATCACGGCTTTAATTTCATGGGGATGATGAGCGTAGTCATCGTAATATTTGACGCCATTTTTTTCTCCAATAAACTCAAAACGGCGCTTAGTAGACTGAAAGCCAGAGAGGGTATCTACAGCCTGTTGTGGGTCAATATCAATTTGGGCTACCGCTAGGATGGCAGCCAGAGCATTCAGGACGTTGAACTTGCCGGGAATTTGTAGGATTAAGTTATAAGTTTGATCTTGATAAACAAACTGCGAGATAGTTTTTCCCGCCAGAGATCGATAGCTTTTTAAGTATAAATCTGCCTCAGGGGTTTCTCCAAAGGTAAGACAGGGTTGTTTGACTAAATTTTTATCTTGGTCATTAATAATCAATTTTTCCGCCTGGGCAAAAAATTTATTAAATACCTGTTGGGTATGTTCAAAATCACGATAGACATCGGGGTGATCAAACTTAAGATTAGTACAAATCGTGAGATAGGGTTTGAGAAATGTAAAACGGGGAATGGCTTTGGTTTCTTGTTGAGGGTTGATGACGTACTCGTCAGCTTCAATTACAAAGTATCGAGCCTGAGGGCTCCATTGGCCGGTTTTATTCAGACCGGGTATATTCCCTACTCCGATTGAAAAAGAGGGTTTGAGTCCTTGTTTTTGTAGAATCCAGGTAATCATGGCAGAAACAGTACTCTTGCCTCCAACTCCACAAACAGCAATGCCTCGTTGTTGATTAAATAATTGCGCTACGGCTTCTGCTTGAGAAATAACTGGAATATTTTGTGCTACCGCTGCTCTTACTTGAGGATTTTCATTAGCTTGATGAGCGGCTGTATAGATAACACAATCAGTTTTTTTGGGCAAGTTTATTTTAAAATCAGTATCAATTTTGACATTGAGTTTTTCTAAAATTTCTTGAGTAACAAAATTTTCTTCAACATCACTGCCAGCAATATGTTTGCCTGCATCAATTAATAACTGTGCCATCGATGTCATGGCAACACCTTTGATGCCCACTAGGTAAAAATTGTCGTAATTAAGTAAGTTCATCCTTTAAGGATTTCTTTGGCTACTTGAACATCACTCCATGGGTGTTCGATTTTACCATAACACATTGACTGTTCATGTCCCTTGCCTAAGATAGCGATAATATCGCCTTTTTTTGCTAGTTTATTAAGGGCAAATTCAATCGCCTGCTTACGATCAACAATACTCATGACTTTATCTAAGTCTTGATGGAGGTTTTCTTTGAGCTGGCGAATAATTGACCATGGATTTTCAGTGCGAGGATCTTCTGCAGTAAAGATGACTAAATCTGCAAGTCTAGCTCCAATTTCGCCCATTTTTGGTCTTTTTTTATAATCGCGTAGTCCTGCAGAGCCAAAAACTGCAATTAAACGTCCACCCTTACCTTTAAGTTGCAACCTTAGAGCAGATAGGACAGCTTCTAGGGCCTGAGGAGTATGAGCAAAATCAACAATCACTCGAAATAATTTGTTGGTTTCAATTTCTTGCATTCTTCCTGGGACTTGAGGGAAACTAGCAATGGCCTGAGCAATCTTTTGATCATCAAGTTCAAGTTCTGCGGCTATCTTATAGACCAAGCGAGCGTTCATCCAGTTATATGTTTCTAAGAATCGTTTTTTAATTGCCTGATTAACCACAGGAGGTAGTTCATCTTGTAGTTGATAGCTTGAAATTTGTTCCCATTGGTGTTTTAGAGCTGCTTTGATTTTTAATAAATTCGGGTCATCGCCATTAATAATTACTTTCTGGGCTTTGTTTAAAATAAGCATTTTGGCTTTAATGTATTCGCCTTCATTGAGGTGATAGTCAAGATGCTCTGAGGCGATGTTGGTCAAGCCAGCAATCATAGGTTTGATCCCCCAGGTCCGGTATTGATATGCCCCATGAGAAGTGACTTCTAGGACCAGATACTCTACTTTTTTATTAACCATATTTCGCAATAGTTTGTAGAGTTGAAATGGATCTGGAGAGGTCACATGGAGGCCGGTGGTAATTTCTTCTGCTCCAATATAGGCCGCGACGGTTGAGATTAAGGCAACTTTTTTGCCAGCTCTTTTAAGGATGTGATAAAGCAAAGTTGCCGAAGTAGTTTTGCCATCTGTACCAGTAATGGTAATGATTTTTAATTCTTTAGCAGGAAATTTAAATTTAATCTGTCCCGCTAGTCCTCTGAGCAGACCAGTTTTAATGAAGTGATAGGGACGCTTGAGTTTATATATTATCCAAGACAAATGAGTGTTCATACACCTTAATTATAACTCAGATTGCTGTTGATCAGGGGGAATGTTTAAACTGAGAAAAAGTTTTTCCGCGATTTTATACCAAAGTGGCGCAGCGGTTTCAGCAGCCCAGGGAGAGCTTTGAGGTTCAATCAATTTAACTAACATTAAAAATTGAGGATTTTCTGGAGGAGCAAAGCCAATAAAGCTCGCTATGGTGGCATCTTGCTTATACCCTCCTTCTTTAGCTGGAATTTGAGAAGTACCAGTTTTCCCCGCCACAGAATGAGTTTTAGAGTAGGTCCACTGAGCCTCACCGCTTTTAGCGGCATAAACCATCATTTCTGTCACCTTTCTGGCTGTTTCCGGAGAAATCACTTGCCTAACTTTTTTTGGTTGAACAACTATCTCCTCTCCGTCTGGGTCTAGTACTTTTTTAATAATTTGTGGCTGCATCATGGTGCCTTGGTTTGCAATTGCGCTTACGGCTCGCACTATTTGTAAGCTAGTGGCAGTGATTCCTTGTCCAAATGATCTGGTTGCTAGTTCAACAGGACCCCATTTTTCAGGAAAGGGCGTATTGGCATCGCCATATAAATCAATCTCGAGTTTTTCTCCAATTCCAAAATTATTAAGATATTTTTTAAATATGTCTGGACCCATTTCTTCAGCCACAAAGATCATGGCAATATTATCTGATTTGGCCAAAGCGTCAGCCATATTTATTTGCGGATGATACTCCTCATTCCATGTCCTAATGGAATACTGATTAATTTGGCGAGGTCCATCACAGCGGGGACATTGAGTTTCAGGATTTATGACTCCCGCATCAATTCCTGCAGACACGGTCAGGGTTTTGAAAATTGAACCTGGCTCAAAGAGATTGGTTAGAGCTGGATTTTTGTACAAATACTCTTCAAATTCATGGTAAGTTGATTGATTAAATTTAGGCTCAGCTGCTAAAGCCAATATTTCTCCAGTTTGTGGTTTGACAACAATGATTTCTCCAGCAGTAGCCCCATATTTTTCTAAGCCATTTTTTAAGGCAGATTCAACCAAAGTCTGCAGATCCCTTCGAATAGTTAAGGTGACATTTCTGCCTGCAGTTGAAGCAAAATTAATTGAGTTTAATCCAAAAAATGAGAAACCCAACGCATCTGCGGAAAAAGTAATTTTTCTTTTTTTTCCAGATAATTCTTTGTTAAGCGCTCCTTCAACTCCAAAATAACCAAGTGGCTGACCTTGCTCATCTTTGCCCACAAATCCAGTGAGGTGAGCAGCCAGTGAAGCTTCTGGATAAAGTCGAACAGCAGTAGTTTCAAAATCTAACCCGGCTAAGTCTAGAGCTAAAAAGCTTTTTTTTGTGTCTTCTGAGAGGTTGGGAAAAAGAGAAACCCATTTAACACGATCTTTGCTTAATTGTTGCTCAATTTTTTCTTTCAATTTTGTTTGTAACTCTTTTTTTTCAGCCTCATCTGTTGACTCTTGATATTCTGCTAGATCATTAAGTAAGAGGGGTAAAATTGTTTGAGAAATTTCAGCTGGAGTTTTTTCTAAAAGATAAGGATACCCCACCAGATGATACTTAGTGGCATTTCCAACTAAAAGATGTCCGTCTTGAGTATAAATTTGTCCTCTTTGGCCCTTTGTAACTTGAACACGTTCATATTGGCTTAGGGCGGCTGATTTTAGCCAAGATCCTTCGATTATTTGCCAATAAAAGAGGCGTAATAAAATGGTTAATAATCCGAGATAAATTCCAGCTAGAAAAAGTTTATTTCTCAGGGGAGTTTTAGCTGTAGTCAGGTGAGACCGAGTATATTTACTAACCATTTCTTACTATTTTACGCTAATTTAGGGCAGCGAGATTGGTTGAAGTTCCAATCACTATTGGCCAAGAGATGTCTTGGTAATTAGCTAAAGATGATTCTTGAGCAATCATTAGGAGTGAAGTTTTAATCGCCAATTTTTCTTCTAGCTTTTGTTTTTGATTGATTAATTGAGCGTGGTGGAGTTTTAAATCTCGTTGTTTCTGACCATGAGCTACGACAAAACTAGTTTGGTAGAGGGTATATGAAATTTGAATAAGCAAGCATACTCCAATTAGAAAGTAATAAAACTTATAATAATTTTTTTTGGTTGACATTTTATTTATTTTTTTCAAAGATTCTCATCCGCGAGCTTCTAGCTCCAGGATTATTTGAGATCTCTTCTGCTGTTGGTTTAATAACTTTTTTTGTTAACTGCTGACCTTTATTGACTTTTTCCCATTCTTTAAAATAGTTTTTAACAATGCGGTCATCTCCTTGGTGAAAAGCAATTGTGATGATTTTGCCACCTGGTTTGAGAATTTTTATTGCTTGGGGGAGGGCTCTGTCGATGCTACTTAATTCATCATTGACCGCAATGCGTAAGGCTTGAAAAACCTTAGTCGCTGGATGAATGCGGCTAGGGCGATGAGTTTTGGTGTCTCTGACAAGCTTAACTAATTGGCCAACAGTGGTAATAAATTCACCAGCTCGGCGTTTTTTAATAATTGTGCGAGTAATTTTTTTAGCTTCTCGCTCTCCTCCAAAGACTTCTAAAATTTTCTGGAGCTGTTTTTCTCCCAGTACGGCCAAAAGATCTCTGGCTTTGACTCCTAAGCGATCATCAAGCCTCATATCTAGTTCTTGATCTTCTCCCTCAAAACTTATTCCTCTGTCTGTAGACAGGAGCTGCTCGCTGGTGGTGCCAAAGTCAAACAGAATTCCAGCAATGGATAAATCAAGCTCGCTGATAATTCTCTCTAACTGATCAAAGTTTTCTCTGATTAGAATCAATGATTTGGCTTTGATTTCCAAAGCAAATGTATCCTGATTAGCTTCAATATTATTTTGGTCATAATCAAAGGCAACAACTTTGGCTCCACGATTTAAAATTTCTCGAGAATGACCACCTTGACCAAAAGTTGCGTCGACATACCACTGATCTGGTTTAATATCTAAAGCCCGAATAGTCTCTATCAGCATGACTGGAATATGTTTAATCTTGGTCATTTAGTCCTTCAGCAATTTTTTCTGCCTGGGCTTGGATTTTCTCTAAATAATGGTGATATTGATCTCTATCCCAAATCTCAACTTTGGAGTAGCTACCCACAATCACCACTTGTTTTTTTAATTTGGCGAATTCCGTCAAGTATTCGGGCAGGGAAACTCGACCGTTATCGTCAGCTAGCAGTTCTTTTGCATCATTGGCCATGAGTCTGATGAAATCACGATGTGCTTTTTTTGTGAAAGTGCGTTGTGAAAGTTTTTTTAATTCCTCTTTAAAGTTCACAGCTCTAAATAAAAACAAACCGCCATCTAATCCTCTAGTAATGATCCAGTTTGTTTCTATTTTTCTAAAGTTTTTTGGTAAAGAAAGCCGTCTATTCTCTTCTAGGGTGTGATAGTATCGACCGATGAACATCTTGTAGATACTATAAGCTTATTTACCAATTTTTACCATAATCAAAAGATACACCCAAGGAATCGTCAAGTAAACCCGGAACTAGTTTCGGGTGTTAGAGAAAAATTATGGTGATAATTGTGAGAAATATGGTAAAATAGAATGATCTGGATAATAGTAGTAATTTTTTTAAAGGAGTCAACATGAGAGAAGGCAGAATTCGCGAATTAGCGCAAGAGTATGGTTGCGGTTCAATAGATGATCTTGAAACTCAAAAATTTATGATTATTGAATTTTTTAATGAATGTTTAAGAAGGTATAAAGTTTTTATTGAAGATTTTGATGATGTTAAAGCTGCAATAGAAGCATTGGGTGGCACATGTTGTTTTCATAGTAAAGATTTATATAAAAATAACAGAACACAAACTGATTTTTGAAATGAGACTAGGCTTGAGTTGAGCTTTACTTTACCAGCACATACAGCTCCATCAACTTTACTTCTGCAGAAGCCATTTTGGCAGAGGTGGTTGTGTCAAATTCATGCCACTGTTGACCATCAAAGCCCATGATTATAAACTCGCCTTCTTCTTGCGCTCGGATGGTGAGATTGGCAGTCCCAGAAAGTTTGCTAGAACCGGTTAGGGAGTAAATCTCAGACACAGGTTCCCGTTTTAGACCATCTGGATAGCCAGCAGTATTAAAGATCACTAGATAGCGTTGCTTTTTAAGATCTTTGGAATCGATCTGAAACTTGGCATCTTGAGAGCTGAAAGTAGTTTCACTACCAGCATTATCAATGTATTTCCAACGGGATTTGAGAGCATACGGCTCTGGCCCATCAAAGCGAGTCAAAAGTGATCCACCCTGAACATCTTCATGAAAAGAACAGGCACCGCCCGCGCTACAACTACCCAAAAGTATTTTCTCTACAGCAGGAAGACTATTTAATTCAATTTTTCCAAAAGCGCCCTGCAATAAAGAGCCAGCTTGATATTCTAATTCATATTGCACGCTAGTCGCGTCTTTTTTGATTTCATTTACGATTAAGCTCAGATTGTGTCCATCTGCATTGGGGGTGATCTGAATATAGGGTCGCTCACTTACAGCAATCACATTAGTTGGTTCTTCAATGCGTTTTTTTTGAGTGATTTCTGGGATTGTATTTGATTTAGATTTAGATTTGAAAACAATAAAAATGCCCCCGCCTATGATCAAAATTGCAAGCATAAGAGGAATGAGTTTTTTCATAAGGGAATGTTTTGGTTATTCTATCTTATTTTTTAGATAGTCAGCAAGCTCGGTTAGGGGTAGGCGGATTTGTTGTGTGGTGTCTCTGTCTCTGGCGGTAACCGTGTTATCTTCTAGAGTTTCATAATCAATAGTAATACAACAGGGCGTGCCAATTTCATCTTGGTAAAGATAACGCTTGCCAATACTACTGCGGTCATCCCAGGCAACATGATATTTTTGGCTCAGGTCATCAAAAATTTCTTTGGCTTTAGCAACGAGTTCTGGTTTATTTTTTGCTAAAGGGAAAACTGCGGCTTTATAAGGGGCGAGGTTGGATTTGAGTTTTAAAACTATGCGCTTATTTTCTTTATCATCCCAGTAAGCATCACAAAGAGTCATGAGAAAGAAGCGAGCTAATCCTACGGCCGGCTCGATGACGTGAGGGATAAATTTTCTTTGGGTATGGGGGTCAGTGTACTCCATATTTTGGCCGGAAAACTTCTGGTGTTGTTTGAGATCAAAATCAGTGCGGTAGGCAATCCCCCAGAGTTCTTTATAACCAAAGGGAAAATTAAAATCTAGATCCCAAGTATCAAGGCTATAGTGAGAGCGCTCTTTATCAGTATGTTGCCGCCATTTGAGATTTTTATCATTAATTCCCAAAATTTCTGTAGCAAACTTCCACATTTGATCCTTCCACTTTGTCATGAGTTGTTGCCAATCCTCTTTTTGAGGATCAAAGAAATACTCAATCTCAGCCAGTTCAAACTCTAGGGTGCGAAAAACAAACTGTCCGGTAGTGACTTCATTACG
The DNA here is from genome assembly GCA_018830045.1 of Patescibacteria group bacterium. Classification (GTDB taxonomy): domain Bacteria; phylum Patescibacteriota; class Microgenomatia; order UBA1400; family PJMF01; genus JABBGTR01. The sequence goes on from JAHJTF010000022.1 coordinate 31,654, forward strand.
AAAACTAGTCCCAATATTGCCTACTCCAAAAGGCAACTGGATTCTGGTTGAATCTAAGACATTTTTAAAGTTAGTAAAGATTCCCTGGGCAGTTTCTCCTCGAAGATAAACTGTAGATTTTTCTCCCGTCACTGAGCCAATCTGGGTTTGAAAAAGTAAGCTAAATCGCTTGGGTTTTGAGAGTTGATTGCCGTCTGGGCTAGAAATCTGATATTTTTTTATCAAAGCCGTCATTTCATCTAAATCCATATCTTCCACCACCAGCATTTCTAGATTGAGGTCTTTAGCTTTTTTAGATAGCCAGTTTTCAATAATATGATCCACGCGAAAGCGCTTATGAGTTACTAAATCTTCTACTAATGGGTCGTGAAAAGCTTCTACATGACCAGAGGCCACCCAGGTTTGTGGGTGCAGGAGAATTTGAGATTGGAGTCCAACCATGTCTGGCCGGCGAGTGATGAAGTATTGCCACCAAGCATCACGGATATTTTTTAGGAGTTCAATTCCCACTGGGCCGTAATCATAGGAGTTTGCTAAACCACCATAAATATCAGAGGTGGGATAAACGAAACCCCGGCGTTTAGCCAAAGCTACAATTTGTTCAAGAGTAGGTTGGGTTGACATTTTTTCAGTATATCATTGATCTGGTAGCGTGAGATACTCAAAACTTCTCATGGGTTTATCCGCTAACGCAGAGACATAGTCTAGTACACAGTTAAATTCAGTGTCCTTGAGATGAGGATATCCTAATCTTCCGATTAAATTTTCTAAACTAATTTTAATCTGTCTATTGGTAATTTTTTGGCTAACGATATTTTTTCGCAAATTTAAAATTTCTTGGTATAGCTTAGCTTCGATTTCTTCTTCTACAAAAAGTTTTTCTAGGATTTCTAGAAATTGAGTGAGTTTTCTAATCTCCGCCAAGTTATTTCTAATTTGGTTCGAATCATCGAGTAATTTAGTTTGAATTAGCAGAGGTAAAGACTTAGTTTTAATAAAATAAGCCTGAATATAATTACCAGGCTCTAACGAAGCTCTTTTAGTAGAAGAAAGTTTGCGAACGCCCTTAGCTATGGCTACTAGTCGGCCATATTCTTGGGTAAGTAGAGTCACTATGCGGTCAGTTTCACCTACGCTACTTCTTTTAAGGACTATTGCCCGAGAATGAAAGTTTCTAGAACGGTGTTTCATAAATGGTGTCTTTATTCACCATGATCTTTTCTTGACCCCCAGTCACATCCATCATGGTTTCTATAGGGTCAATTCCACCTTGCTTCCAGAGTTTAACCCGATAAGTTTGAGCGTCTGAGTACGGGATTGTATAGGTTAGCCTGAGCTTAGCCTGTCCGAGAGGCTCAAGAATAAAGAAGCCATCAATGACAGTAAACCCATTTTCCTCATATGACCTAGCTTCCTCTGTAAAGCCCCGAGCCTCAATTAGCTCACTCCCAGCTGGCAGATAAAGCCGTGTCCAATCTTTCAGAGTGGAGTTTAAACAGAGCTTCCCTGCTTCGAGATTACAGTTGTCAGCTTTTTTAGTATTTCTATAAGTAATCTCAACTGTTTTGGTTAATTTTCCATTCAAAGGAGCATCAATTTTTTGTTCAACCTGATAGTTGGTAAAAAGGTTAGATTTTGCTCCGCCTAAGTTAGCATTGATGATAGCTAAAAAATCAGTATTTTCGTTTGCAAGCATCCGTCCAGCTGCATTAATCGATTCTGCCGCTTGCTGATTTTTTTCATCCATAAAATAGAGTTGAGTGTGTCTTTGTTCAATGCTTTTAATAGCAATCTCAAAAAGCCCAGGCCATTGCTGTTTAGGAGCTCCATAAGATTTAGTTAAAATTGCTCTCATCATTGGACCTAAAATTCCCTTGCGATCGTCACGGAGATATGGTGTTGGTTTAGTAATTATTTCAGATAAAACATAAACTACCTGCGGACAGTCGCATCTAGGATCATTTTGGGCGCTGAAAGTTCCAAACCCTGGGATTTCAACTGGACCCAAAACTTCTAATAATTTAGTCAAAACTTCTGTATCAACCGCAATGACACCATTGATATCTTTAGGCTCTCCCCTGATTTCTAAGTAGTGTTTCAAGAATTGATCCATAGAAATTTTAAAATCAGGGGAGATATTCATGTCGCGTAGGTTCCAGTATTTTTCTGTAGTCAGGTATCTGCCCAATTCTTTTGGGATGGGGATTCGTTTATTAAATTTTTTATCTAGTTCGTAAATATCGTCGGATTTCTCGGGAGTAACCCTGCCATCTTCAATAAAAATAGTTGCATATGCAGTCATAAAGCCGCCTGTTGGGCGAAGTTCATTGTCATTCTGGAATAAAATTAAGTATTTTTTGCGTTCTTCTTTTGCTCCCATAATATTTGGCAATTGTTCTAAAATTGGTCGGTATTGTGTTATGGAGGCGCTAGCTGTGTAACTATATTCTTGGACGCTAGTTACAAAGGATCTTATGTTTTGACCTTTAATTTTTTCTGGATAACGCTTGGGATCGATTTGGGATAGCTCATTTTTGGTTATTTCCAGTTCAGACGTGATCTCATCCAAAATGGGCGAGATTTTGTCTAAAGTTTGTAAAATTATTTTGAGTCTATCTTCTGCTGTACCACCAGTGAATGTGGCTTCACCAGCAAAACCCAATACGTCTGCATAGGGGGCAATGGCTTCAACTGATTTTTGGCCAGCTCGAAGTGCCGCCTCGATCGCAGTAAAAACATGCAAACCATCTTGATAGTACTTTCTAAGTATGGGGATGTAGTTATAAATAGCTAGTTGTTGATAAGTTTGCCGCAACTCTTCCTCTTGGCTTTGAAGCTTTTTTAGTTCTGCTTCTGTTGCGGGAAGATTTTGATTTTTAAAATTAGTGTAAACAGCCTCAGCCGTAGTTTTAGCCTCAAGTGCTTGGGCTTTAAACATATTAATGACTTTAAATGTATACAGACCTAAAACTGAGAAAACAATGATTATGATAGCTAAAATTCCACCCGCAACAACCAAAGCCATATGTTGTTTAATGAAGTTTTCTTTGGAAGTTGTATCTAGATTAGCAGAGAGATTTTCAGACATAGAAAAAGTATAACAGCTACCATTTGGAAATCATAGCTTGGGGGGTCTTGAGGAGAATGATAATATCAGCCCAAATGGTTTTTTTATGAGCATAGAGCGCATCCATCTTAGCTCGGACTCGAAATGAGACCTCATTTCTACCTCCAGTTTGCCAGGGACCAGTAATACCAGGTTTAACAGAAAGAATGTAGTCAACGTATTTTTTAGTTTCAGGATATTTTTTAGTTTGTTCTTGAAGCTCTTTTTTTACATAGGCTCTGGGTCCAACCATGCTCATTTCACCTCTTAGTACATTGAGAAGTTGAGGGAATTCATCTATGGTTAAAGAGCGGAGTACCTTTCCTAAAGCAGTAATACGAGGGTCATTTTGCAGCTTCCAGTCATTATCTTTGAATTTTTTTAGAAGCTTGTAATTTTTATTATGAAGCAAATCATCAGCTCCCTGAATCATAGAGCGAAATTTCAATAAATTAAATTCTTTCCCATTTTTACCTACTCGTTTATGCGAAAAAAAAATAGGCAGACCTGAATCAGCCAGAATCATCAAAGGAACTAAAACCCAAATAGGAAAAAATAAGACAAATAGAGAGATCGCTAAAACTATATCTAGCAATCGTTTTTGAGTTTCGAAAGATAGCATAAAAACTTATAGATATTCTTCTCTACCCTCTTGTTCTAGACGATCAACTAGTTTTCTAACCTCTTGCGATCGGTTCTTGGGAGCAATCATCAAGATTTCATCAGTGTCAATAATTACTAAATCATCCACCCCAATTATGGCGATCAGACGACCATTGGTGTGCATTAAGTTATTGTGAGCTTCTATAGAAAGAGCTAGGGCTTTTTCACTTTCGCTGATCACTACATTTCCTGACAAATCTTTGGTGCCTAAGTCATAAACTACCCTCCAGTTTCCCACATCATTCCACCCAAAGTCTCCGGGGATTAACACTAAGTTATCTGCTTTCTCAGAAATAGCATAGTCAATGGAAATGTTTTCTGCTTGTTTGTATATTTCAGGCAAAGCTTTATGAAATTTTTGAGCAGATTTTTGCGATAACTCGCGAGTTAAAGTATACATTTTAGGCATATGCTTTTCAAAAGCAGCGCAGATGCTTTTAGCTGACCAAACATACATATTAGCATTCCAAAAATATTTGCCAGTAGAAATAAAAGCTCCGGCCGTGGCCTTGTTTGGTTTCTCAGTGAAGCTGTCCACCTTAAATAAAGATAAACCCTGATTTAGTTTTTGTATGTGTTCTCCGATTTTAATGTACCCAAATCCAGTTGAGGGGGTGGTGGGGATGATCCCTACAGTAACTAAGTGTTCATTTTCTGCTGCAGTTTTGATAGCGGCCTTCATGACGCGGACATACTCTTTCTCATTGGTTAAGGTGTGGTCAGAAGCAACATTAACAATTACTGCGTCAGGATCTAAACTTTTGGCGTATAAACTACCGACTAGCATAGCTAAGGCAGTATCTCTTCTCTTGGGCTCAGCGATGATATTTAAAGCTGGAACATCTGGAAGTTGCTCTTTGACTTCTTGTTCGTAAAGTTTGTTGGTGACGACAATGACGCGATTCCAGGGAATTATTTTAGTAATTCGATTACTAGCCTCTTGTATCATGGTTTTATCTGCCACAAGTTTAAGAAACTGTTTAGGATTTTTGTTTCTAGATTTTGGCCAGAGACGTGTGCCGCCTCCACCCGCTAAGACAACCGCATAACTATGATCAAGAGCGCTCATGAGCGTCCTTTCTGCTGTTTATAAATTTTAAAAACGGTTGTTTGGAACCGTCTGGTAAAGTCATTTATAGCATATTTTCTCAATTTTATCTTGAGGGGAGCAAACTCTAACCTGGAGCTTTCTAATTTTTTGATGGTTTTGACTAGTGAATTGACTGATAAATTGGTTAAATAAAGACCAACTCGATGGTTTTGGAATAACTCACTTGCCCCGGATTTTTCATGTAAAATAACCGGTATATCAGACAAAACTGCCTCAATCGCAGTGATGCCAAAATCTTCAATCCCGGGCATGAGTAGGGCTTTAGTTTGGGACATAATCGCTTGGCGCACAAGATTGGTAACATTGCCTATGAAATATGTATGGTGATTAGCAAGTTTTTTTAGCTCTGTTTTTTGAGGTCCTTCACCAATAATCACTAAATTTTTATTTAAGATCTGACAAGCTTGAATGGCCAGGTCTACTCTTTTATAAGGTACCAGGCGGGAAATAATTAAATAATATTCGTTAGGTAGATTGGCAGGGCGATATTTTTCTAAATCCTTTTTGGTTTTTTGTTCATTAAGATCTACTGGGGGATAAATAACATCAGAGACAGCTCGTTGATAGTATTTTTCGATTCTTTTTTTAACTAGGCCAGAAATTGGAATAATCACGTCTGGACGTTGGGCTGCAACCTGATCCCACCAGGTAAGATAATCGAAAAGCTTGCGGCTAAAAAAATTCAGGAGGGGGATTTTAAAAGGCCAATGAGTTTGTTCGTAATGAGCCCGATGACTATAAAGATAGCGGGTGGGGGTGAGCATGTAACAAACGTGAAGTTGATTGGGTCTTGTGATTATTCCTTTAGCCTCAGCACTAGTAACAGAAATGATAATGTCATACATAGAGAGATCTAGTGATTCAAATGCCAAAGGCATTAGAGGGACGAAAAAACGATGAAGTTGATTAGCAAAGGGAACTTTTTGTAAGAAAGAGGTTTTGATCTTAAATATTTTGGCCCACACAGCACGTGGATGAAAGACAGCAGTAAAAAGCGGAGCCTGTGGAAAAGCTTGATGAAGGGCTAATAAAACTTTTTCTGCTCCACCATAGGGCGTGTTAACTCGATCATAAACTAAAGCAATTCTGGGACTCATTAGTTCAATTGTAAAAGATTAATGATAATTAGTCAGGAACAAAGCGATCTATAGACTTTGACAGTTTTTTTGGTCATTTCATCCCAAGAATACTGCATTGTTACCGCGGCCATTTGTTTTTGAGTAGGTTTTTTCTTAGAAAGGTTTTTGACACTTTTAACCAAGCTATCCACCAAGAGTGGGTTAAAGTAAATAACAGCATCTTGATAAATTTCTTTAAATACTGGGATGTTTGAAGCTAGGACGGGCGTATTTAGAGCTAGGGCTTCGATGCCAGTGAGTCCAAAACCTTCTGATAAGGATGGTTGCACAAGGGCTGTGGCGCCTTTAATTTCACTAGCTAAGTCTTGGTCAGATAAATATCCAGTAAAATTGACTTGCTTCTCAACACCATTTTTTTTGGCCTGCGCTCTGATTTGATCTTGAAATGCATTTCTTGACCCCACAATAATTAACCTCCACCCGGGAAGTTGCTCTAGAGCCTTTATCACTAATCTGACATTCTTATGTGGGTAAAGTGAGCCGACATAAATCAATGTTTTGTTTTCCTTCTTAATTTTAATATCTTTAAACTTTAATAAACCACTATCCACACCTTCATGAGTGACTACTATTTTATCCTTGGATTCTGGATAGTATTCATTTAAAGTTTTTTCAATGGTTTGAGTGGGAACTAAAATTTTATCGGCTTTTTTAATCGCCCTTGAAGCTACTAAACGATAGCCAGTATACTTGCCCCAATATTCCCAAGGTTTGAGAGTAGTAACTTGAGTGCCTCGGTGTTGATGCCAAAGTAAATCGTGAATGGTGATAACGAGTTTTTTAGAATACATGATCGGAACGTTAAAGTGAGGGACGTGGAGTAAGTCTAGTTTAGCTTGATTGAAAATAGAAAACATCTGTATTTGTTCCTGAAGCGTATAGTGCCTAATAGGAATAATATGAGACTGCGCTTCAATGTTTGGAATAACTTGATTTTTATTTCGGTAAAAATAAACCCAATTAATTTCAGGGGCAAACTTGGGTAGTCGCCTAATTAAGTTTTCAATATAACGACCGATACCGGCATGAGAAACTCCACTCAGTCGGCAATCGACACCAATTTTCATAATTAAGATTATTTCTTGGTCTTAGCTTTAGCAGTTATTTTCGCTTGAGTGATGGGTTTTCTTTTAGCCGCGCTGGCTTTAGCAGGAGTTTTTTTGTTTTCTTTAACCAATGATTCGGTCAAAGATTCAATTTCTGATAAAACTTCATCATCTTCATCACAATAATCACAACAGCAACAGTCTTCTAACTCCATCTGTTTTTCAAGATAGTTAGCCCGTTTGGCTCGCAATAGATTGCCAATCACAGCGTAGATAAAATAGGCGATACCAATTACGAAACTAACCAGCGGAATGAATTTTAACAACAGGGGCTCGGTAAAGAGCTGTTGCCCAGCATAGACATATTGCACTAAAAGGCTTGGTAATAAAGCGGCCACAAATAACGCTGCCACAATTACAGTCACGGCAGTTAACATGACATTTTGGCTTCTGGCTCGCAGTTGCGAAACCTGAAATGCTAGATCTGAATACATTTAAAATCCTTCCTTTTTTATATTAATGTAATACCTGATAAGAGTACGAATAAATTTGGGATATTTATTAACGTAATGTTTATCGTAATACGCAAGCATCGTATCATAAAAGTACTTGTTAGTGGTTTTGGCAATTTTTTTAGAACTGCTTTTGATGCCGGATTTATATTTATGGTGCACAATTTTTGCTTGAGGATGATATACAATCTCATAGCCCTTGTCTCGGAAACGTCGACACCAATCCAGGTCTTCAGCGTACATAAAGAATCGATCATCTAAGAAGCCTACCTTATCCATGGCTGATTTTCTTACCATTAGGGTTGCTCCGCTACACGCATCAATGGTGTGATGACTGCCAAGATCTTTGAATGATTGGTGGTACTGCCCAAAAGTACGTGATTTGGGAAATAAAGATTCTAGTTTGGCAAAGTAGGTTAGAGAGGCCCAGAGGGTGGGTTCACCCCGATGACAGGCAGGATCAATTTTCCCATTCACAAACTCTATTTTAGGAGTGATCGCGCCAGTTTTGGGGTGTTTGTCCATGTACTCTACTAAGATGTCTAAGTTTGACTCTGGCTTAAATTCGAGATCAGAATTTAACAGCATCGCATAGCGACTCTCAACTTTTTTTAGCGCAACATTGTTGCCGCCGGCAAAACCTAGATTTTCTCCAGTTTCAATTAGTTCCACCCAGCTGATATTCTTTTTTACCATTTCAACACTACCATCTGTGCTACCGTTATCTACCACAATGGTTTTGATATTATATTTAGTTTTATCTAAATAAAACTCCTTTAGTGTTTCTAAAGTTTTTTTTAACCAAAATTGAGTGTTATAGCTAAGAATGATCAGGGTTAGATCGGTTTTTCTTAATCTTTTTTTCATGAAAACTCCTGATAAACTTGGTCTAGCTTAGTACTAATATATTTCCAATCATATTGTCTAGTCACAAATCGTTTGGCTCTGCGAGCCAACTTTCTTCTCATGGTAGGATTTTTAAGCAGTTGGGAAATTTTATCTGCCATGGCCGCGGCCGAATCTGCTAACAGCACGTGTTTGCCATCTTGGACACCCAATCCCTCAACAGCAATACTAGTGGCTACTACCGGAGTGCCTGAAACCATTGCTTCAAGGATTTTATACCGCGTACCCTTACCACTTAGTACAGGAGCAGCTAGGACATGAGCGCCTTTGAAAGCGTCACGAATGTCTGGGATATTACCAGTGACTTTAATACTCTGATCGTGGCGGTGATAATTGAGAACTTCTTGGGTCGGGGCATTACCCACAATCCATAATTGAGCTTTCTCAACTTGTTGGGTAATAAGAGGCCAGACTTTATTAACTAAGAACTTGACTGCTTCTACATTGGGTAGCCAATTAAAGGTCCCAACAGATAAAACAGTCAGCTTAGTGGAAAGTTTTCTTCTTTTTTTATTAAACCACTCTGCATCTACTCCATTTGAAACCACTTCTATTTTATTTTTATTGCCTATTTCTTGGGCAATAAAATCTTTGTCAGCTTGGCTCATGACGATGAGTTTATTAGCTGATTTCCAGAAGTACTTTTCCCAATGTTTAATTTTAGAGATGTCGATTTGCAGCAAAGGACGTAAAATTAATGGTGCTTTTTTGGCATAGCTTTCATATCCGAGATACTCGATGGTTTGTTCAACCAAAATCATGGGGATATCGGTGATTGGCAAATGTGGCATCATGTAAAAAGTTTCGGCATGAATTAAGTCATAGTTTTGTAGGGCAAGTTCTGTTTCAACTGCCTCAATAGTTTCTGGAACGTGATTGCGGATAACCAAAAATGGATAGCTAGAAAAAAGTGTTTTAAAAATGTTTCTTAAAGTAAAGGGTTTTTGGGAGCGTTTAAAAACTTTCACTTTGGCGCAATATTTTTCTAACTCGGAAATATATTGACGCTCTGATTCTTCCTTGATGAGGGCAAACAACGTAATTTCATGTTTGTCAGCGAGTTTTTTTAATAAATTGTAGGTTCTAATTTGACCACCACTTAGTAAAGGGTAGGGTAAGTATGGAGTCAGCATTAAGATTTTCATGGTTTATTGAAGTTTGATGATAACATATTCGTCAGTTTGGAAGATCACCCTATAGTCATTCATGAGCCGATTGGTTTCATCATCATAATTAACACTCACGTAGTAATCTGCCCCTTTAGCGATCTTGTCTGCAATCTCAAATCCAATCGGCCAGCCAGTGCGATTGGTTTGGAATAAAAAGGCGGTATCACCCTGATAGGGGGCAATAATTCTAGCATCCAAAGGGGTGATCTGGTCTACTTTTTGTCCAGCCCTGACAATTTCGGGGTGTTGAATCTCGTAATAACCCCTGATCTCCCACCAGGACATAAAGAGCGAAAGCGCTAAGACTATCAATAATGAAGGCCAAGCAACTAGCTTTCTAATGTATGAGCCTTCAGTAATCCATAAAATACCTCTGGCGGTTAGAATGGAAATGATGGGAATCAGCAAAGCTTGATAATAGTCATGCTGGACATTGCCCGTAGCAAAGGCAACCAGATATAAAAACATTGAACCTGCCCAAACTAAAGTGATAACATCAAAAAGAGTTGAACGACGATAGCTAGTTCTGATTCTACCAATAAGGCCCAAAAATAAGAATGATACTCCCCAGTAACCTAAAATAAGTTTGGCAATTCTTTCAGCAAAGATCCACCTCCACCAGGCAGGACGAAGCCGGATTCCATTTCCATTTAATAACCACGTTGAAACTGGAATGCCTTGGGGAAATTGTTTAATCCATTCCCGCCAACCGATTAAAGGAGTTATGGCAAGAGTGGCATAAGCAATTAGCCAGGGAGAAATAAAGGCTTTTTTGCCAAAATAAACTAAGCTTAGAATAATAAAGACTGGAACAATAAAAATAGCAGTGGGCTTGAGTAATAAACTCAGCGAAAACGCAATTAAACTGCCAGCATAAAGCAGGCGTGAGCTGGTTTTATTTTTATTAGTTTGTTGGAGCCAGGCTAAAAACAGCCACATACTCAATAGTTGGGTACCCAACATCGCAGGTTCTGGCAAAATAACACGAGAATAAAAGACGCTAAAAGGTAATACCGCAAACATAAATCCGGAGAGAAGAGCTAGCACTTGGCGTTTTGAAAGTAAGAAAACAAAGCCATACAAGCTAATTAATCCTATTAATGAAAAGCCAATTGAAACTAGACGTGAGGTGATTACTAAATCAAGTTGTGGATTTAATTTAATTATCTGGGCGATGAAAAAATTGACTATGGGAAACTCCACCATCCTATAACCCTGAGGATTATCTTGACCACTCTGGATATTAGAATGATCGTGATAATGTGGCTCTAAAATAGAATAGTTATGCTTAATAAACTCTCTAGTTACGGAAGCTGTATCGGCTTGACGGAAGCTGTGCCAATCGGCCAAAGGCGCATCGATACGGTAAAGTCTTAAATATGTAGCTAAGATGAGGAGCGCCAATACCAATAGCCAATGTTTTTTCATTTCTTTAATTTATAATAACCTAAAAATAGTCCGGTCACAGCCCAAAAAGTAAAGGCTACCTTGGAGGCAGAAAAAACGTCTATAAAGAAAGCATTAAACAAGAGTCCTAATGCTGCAGCTAGATAACCAATGCAAAGCGCTGAAAGAAGAGCATCTTTTTTTCTTAAACCCAAAATTGCCACAACCATACTAGTGATAATAGCCCCATAAAAAGTGATAAAGCCTAGTAAGCCAGTTTCACCCAAAGTTCTTAAAAAGTTATTGTCAGTACTGTCAGCAATGGTGAAATCTGTGGGACTGGTTTTATTAAGAGTGGCATAACCACTTCCCAAAAATGGACTTCTAACGAACCCTTGTACTGCTCTTGGCCATAAAGTATCCAAGCGAATTGCCATGGAAAGGCCATATTGAAGGGCATTGTCTGACCAAACGCGTGGTTTTTCTACTATTGCTGTCACGAAAGAACCATCGGCTGAGGTGGTGGCCACTACAATTTGATCAGGAATATCTGCATAGACATCCACTGGCCTTTGGGTGATCGGACGTTGATCTGATGCTACCAGCACTTCTGCCTCTTGTGTTGAGATGGAATTAGCGGGAGGTGATGATCCCAGCTGTTTGATTTTCAAGTGATCAATTTGAAGAAAAGCAATAATAGTCGTTGCTGACTTTTGGGTTTGTTTTTCAAAGCGTTGATACTGAGAATAAACTTGAGGATAGGATTTTATAACCTGGACAGCTCTTTCATAGATGTCACTCCCAAATCCAACCATTAAAATAAAAATACCAATCCACAGACCTAATAATCTGGTTACAATCCAAGAAATTTTAGACCGCAGAGATTCTTTTTTTAAGCCAAACAAGCTGATGACAATTACGGTTGATAAAGCATAGGCTATAAATGAGGTTCGCGCGGCACTCATAATTAACAGCCAAGCACCAAAAAATTGCAAGAAAAACAGATAGCCCTTAATTAATTTTTGCTTAGAATAGTAGGCAAGGGCTAATAAAAGTGGCAAAACAATTACTAAATATGCCGCCAAGTCGTAATGACCAGCAAAGGTAGATTGAACTCTGGCGTGTTGGGTCAGATAGAGGCGGATGCCCTTACTAAACTCGCGGTTCATGGTGGAGTAAACAGGCCAGTAGTAGTATTTTTGTCCTACTCCATAGATAGCTACTGCTAATAATGAAAGGCTCATGAACCCAAGTAAGATTTTGACACCTTTGGAGTTACTCAGGCTTGAATAAAAAATAAAGAAGAGAGAGAAATACTCCAGGTATCTAACAAAATGAAGGAATGTTTTTAAAACGTGTTTATCTATGATTGGGACAGTTTTGATTATGAATATTGCAGAAATAATTGAGAGCAATCCCACCACTGCATAGGCAATGACAAACCAGGCGGTGGTTGATTGCCATTTTATTTTTTTTCTGATTAATTGAATAACCCAAACTATTATGACAAAGAGCACCAGAAAATCTTCCAACCTAACTCTCACAATATATTCCTCAATGGGGCTATAGAACGGAATCTTGGGAAAAAGAGGGATAAAAATTAATAAAAAACCTGAAAGCAAAAGAAGGATGTTTTTATCTAGCCATTTTGTCAGCTGTTTAATTGATGAATGTTTTTTTGTCATTAAGACCCAGTAGCTAGATTTGCGATAAAAGATCCTGGTAGATAGCCCGTCTTTTCCCATCAGGGCGCAAAGTGGTAAAGGCAATGACTCTAAGGATCATACCCATTTTGAGAATCATTTTAACCAAGGGGATCTGCCACAGCGGTTTATGTTTTGACCAGTTGTAAAGATAAGATTTAAATTCACCCCTGATGGCATTGGCGCTACTTGAACTAGCTTGACCAAAGTGAGTGATCTTTGCTTCGGGATCAATGGCCACATCAAAATGGTGATGAGAAGCGCGCATGCAGTATTCTGTGTCTTCGCCATACATAAAAATGGCATCATCTAGTAAGCCAATTTCTTGGATCACTTCTTTTCTAATCATCATGGCAGTGCCACCCACCCAGCCTCTTTTAATTAGACGAGTATCATGAGTGTGATATTTCAGTTTTTCATTTTGTCTAAAACCAGTGTGTTGAGTTGAGGGCAAAAACTTGCCGATAATTGGTAGGTCATCTAAAAAACTCATGTGATTAAACAGCGCAAATAGAGTTGGCAGATCGCCACCTTGAGGTTGAAGGGTGCCATCAGGATTTAACAGCGTGGGAGCCAAAATACCTAGTTTATCAATCCTGTCTTGTTGCGAAACAAGAGTTGAGGTGCTGTCCCTTAAGGGGAAGCGCTCAAAAGTGTTAACCAGAGTGGCGAGGCTGCCTTTTTGCACAATGGTGTCAGAATTTAACAGAATAATATATTTGCCCTTAGCAATTTTAATACCTTGATTATTGGCTGAAGCAAAACCTTTGTTGTGTTTATTGGCAATTACTTTAATATTTTTACTCTCAAAAGTATTTTTAATAGTCGTGACAGTGCCATCTTTTGAGTTGTTATCAACAATGATAATTTCAGTTTTTTTAGCTATAGACGGTGAGGACTGGGCATCTTTCCAGGCAGTCTCGATAGTTTGGAGAGTGAGGTCTTTAGTGTTGTAAGAGACGATGATGATGGTGAGTGTCATGATTAGTTTTTAATTTGTAATAAAATTTTTAGCCAATCAATGGTATTTTTTCGTTTCATGTTAGTACTAATTATAACTCCATAGATAGCCAACACCAAGCTAAGGATGAGAATTGGCGAGAGTTTTTCGTGATAAAAAATAATTCCCGCAAAAGCAGCAAATTCAGGCGATAGGAGCGAACTAAAAGCTGCGGTGGAAACTGGTAATTTTTTAATTGCGAGTTGGGACAACCCAATAAAAGCCATAGAAGTAATGATAATTCCAGTAACGGAGATAAAGATTGGCCAGCTAAAGTAGGGATGAATTGATGTAAAAAATAGAGCGTAAAGAGCCAACGGTGAACAAAAAATTGTCAAAGCTAGATTGGTCAAAATTAGCATCTCGACGACAGATTTATTGATATTATATTTTTTAGAGAAGGTTAGATAAGCAGAGTAGCCCAGCATGCCTATAAAAATAAGTGAGTTGCCATAAAAACTACCCAATGACGATCTTTCTTGAGGAGATTTTGAGGCAACTACTAAAATCAACACTCCCACTAGTGAAATTAGCAAACCAAAAATTTTTTGTTTGGTTATTTTTTCATTGACAAATAAATGAGCAAGGAAGCCAGTTGCTACTGGGACCATTACAAAAATAAGTTGAGAAGCTATTAAAGTGGTGTGATTAATGGCAACAGAAAATAGCGTAAGATTCAAACCAAATCCGATTCCCGTGATGATCAATAGGGGTAGATTTTCTTGATTAAGCAGAGCGGTGTAGTGGAATTTTTTTCCAAATAAAATGAGAAGTATGATTGTACTTGTAGTAACTCTAAGCCAATTAAAGATAAAGGGATGCAAATATGCGGTACCAGTTCTAATTAATGAAGGCAAAATTGCTCCACCTAAAAAAGCGGCTCCCAATACTCCAACTAAACCTAGGAATTTATTTTTATTCATGGTTACTGAAATAATCTGGCCCTACCCAGTTTGTAATTTAGTTGTTGAGTTTTTCGCTCACCAATTTTTACAGCTGGAATACCGCCAACAATTGTTAGGGGAGCAACATTTTTAGTCACGACTGCTCCTGCCCCAACTACCGCGCCTTTGCCAATTGTAACTCCTGGCAAAATGATGGCGCGAGGGCCAATAAAAACATAGTCTTCAATTATGACTTTTTCTTCAATTGGATGCATATCTTCGCTGTGGATATCATGTTCGCTGGTCCAGATCATGACTTGAGAGGCGATATCGACGTGATTGCCAATTTCTAGTCCTCCGTGGGAGTTAGGAAGCTGTTTGCGCCCATCAAGAGTAGCTTGCTCGCCAATGATAGTATCTACCCCAATGGTGATATGGCGCGGATCATAAATTCTCCCCATCATATGAATAGTTGATCCTTTGCCGATTTTCATCCCAAAGAGACGATAAAAAAAATTTCGACAGCAATGAGAAGGAAAGAAACCTACTCCCCACCACAAAAAACCTGTCACGGCTTCAAGATAGATGGCAATTAAGCGACGCTTGATTTTGGTAAGTAACACTGATCTAAGTATAGCACTAGGTTGTTATTTACTCGAAGCAAAAACAGCAGATCTCTTGAGAGTGGGCAAGCCTAGGTGGGTTTCAAGACGATCAATTTGTCGATGCTGATAGTACAGATCATCTTCAAAAAGTCCAGTAATTTCATCAACATTATTTTTAATCTCATCCAGGATGAAGAAAATTTTTGTCTGCCCTCTTTCAAGTTTATTGACTCTAATAGTTAATTTTTTTACATCTTTCTTTAGACCACTGACGTCTTGTTTTAATACCGCTACATCCTGCTTCAATTCACTCACGTCTTTCTTCAATTCACTCACATCCTGCTTCAATTCACTCACATCCTGTTTTAATGTGCTCACGTCTTTCTTCAATTCACTCACATCCTGCTTTAATGTGCTCACGTCTTGTTTAATTACATCCAAGTCTTCTTGAATGTGATCTAACTTGCTTAGGATAATCTGAGTATGATTTGGGGAAATTTGTGTCATGTTTTTGATAGTATAAAGGATTGCTTACAAGAAGTGTAGAAAACCCATTAGTATATGTGAAGCAATTTCTAAACGCACTCCGACCGGTACCAAAGAACACGCCTATTCCTCAGGATATTCTTTACCCAGATGTTTATAGGCAGCTGCGGTGACCACTCTGCCCTGGGGAGTCCTTTTGAGGAAACCAATTTGTAATAAATAGGGTTCAATCACTTCTTCAATGGTGCCAGGATCTTCATTTAGAGTAGCCGCGATGGTGGTGATTCCTACTGGTCCGCCCTGATGATGCTGAATTAAGCTATTAAGTAAGCGCCTATCAGTTTCGTCTAAACCTTTAGTATCAATGGCAAACATCTCTAAAGCCTGACGAACTTCTTTGGTGGAAATTTGATCAAAGCCGTTAACCTGGGCGTAATCTCGAACTCGTTTTAAAAGCTTGAGAGCGATTCTAGGAGTTCCTCTGGAGCGCCGGCCAATTTCCAGAGCTGACTGGGGATCAATTTTAACATTAAGTTTTTTAGCACCTCTGGTAACTACGTCAGTCAATTTTTGGGGTTGATAATAAGTCAGGCGATGAATTAAGCCAAACCGATCTCGAAAGGGTCCAGCTAATAGACCAAACCTAGTGGTGGCGCCGACAATAGTAAATCGGGGTAGGTCTAAACGGACAGTTCGTGCAGAGGGGCCTTTACCAATAACAATGTCTAGGGCAAAGTCTTCCATGGCGGGATAAAGGGTTTCCTCTACAATTTTGGGTAAACGGTGAATTTCATCAATGAAAAGGACATCACCATCTTTAAGATTGGTCAGAATGGCAGCTAAATCACCAGCTTTATTTAAAGCTGTTCCCGAAGTTGCTTTGATATCAGCGTTCATTTCTTTGGCGATTAAATGGGATAGAGTAGTTTTACCAAGTCCTGCCGGGCCAAATAATAAAGTATGATCTAATGATTCTTTTCTTTGTAAAGCAGCCTCAATCGCTAAGCGGAGGGATTTTTTAATCGTGTCTTGCCCCACAAACTCATCCCAGCTCTGGGCCCGTAGTGTTTGCAGGAGAATTTCTTCTTCTGGTGTGTAATCGGTGGGTGCTTGATTCATAGTCATCTTAATTGCTGTAAGGCTTGCTTAATGGCATCTTGTTCAGATAATTTATCCAGATTTAATTTTTCTAAGACTAAATGAACATTCTCTTCATCCCAGCCTAACGATAATAAAGCATCAGCCACAGTTTGCTGTTTGGGTGAAAGTGGGGCAAGATTAAGCTCTTTAAGCTCCCCTAGCTTACCTCGCAACTCAATAATAATTTTTTGGGCCATTTTTTTACCAACCCTGGGAATAGATTTAAAAAAAGAAACATTAGCTTCTTGGACGGCGGTGATTAATTGATCGGGATCTTTATTTACAATGTGTAAGGCGGTGGTTGGACCAATCCCAGAAACTGATAGCACCAGCTCGAACAGCTGTTGTTCTTGTAAAGTTAAAAACCCATAAAGCTCCAGTTTTTCTTCTTTAACATGCGTATGAATGTAGAGCTCAACTTCCTCTTTATGACCCACACTAGATAAAACTTTTTGACTAGCAGAAACTCCGTACCCAACTCCATGAATATCTAAAATAATTTTGTTTTGCAGCAATTTGGGTTTGCCGCGTAAAAAAGAAATCATGCCTTTAATATAGCGTAGCAAGCGGTAACCGCCAACGGGAATTTGGGTTATATTCTGGTAACCATGTGTGTTAAGACTATCGCCATGGCATCAATGGCATCGTCGATGATTTTTTTATGAGGTATTTTTAGCTGGAGACGAATCATTTTTTCCACCCCTGTTTTGTCAGCATGGCCATCTCCTGTGACAGCTAGTTTGATCTGATTAGGATGGTATTCAAAAATATCTAGTTGATGGCGAGCACAACAGCCTAGAATCATCCCTCTAGCCTCACTGACCTGGAGAGCGGTTTTTTTATTAACAGAGAAAAAAAGAGTTTCAATGGCTAACTCTTGGGGCTGGTGTTTTGTAATAATCTCAGTTAGCCGAGATTCCGTGAGTTGATATCGCTCAACGAGGCTGGAGTTTTTATTAGTTTGGATACAGCCGAAATCGAGAATTTGAGGTTTATCTTGGGAAGGCAGACCAATTGCCCAGCCAATACGATCATATCCGGGATCAATGCCTAAAATAATTGGCTTATGCTTTTTCATGAATGATGGATTTAATGGTATTAAGAATTATTTGAGCTGATTTTTCCCAGCTAAACCTTGTTAGCTGTTCTTTGCCCTTTTTACGATAGATGGCTTTAGT
The DNA here is from genome assembly GCA_018830045.1 of Patescibacteria group bacterium. GTDB lineage: Bacteria > Patescibacteriota > Microgenomatia > UBA1400 > PJMF01 > JABBGTR01. Next base: position 49,688 of record JAHJTF010000022.1, read on the forward strand.
TTTAGCTGTTTGCTGGTAAGCAGTCTCCATAGCTTGGTTGATGTCATTGACATTTTTAGGATCAACCAAAATTCCCGCCTCTCCCACTGCTTCGGGCAGGCTAGACACATTAGAGACAATGGGCAAACAGCCATACTGTAGAGATTCTAAAGGTGGAATGCCAAACCCTTCATAAAGACCAATGAGCAAGCTAGCCACAGCATCTTGATAAAGAATGGGCTTAATTTCATCTTTGACAAATCCGGGGAGAATAATCTGATCTAAAAAAGGTGAGGCCTTAATTCTGTTAATAATTGGATCAGTCAACCAGCCAATTTTTCCTGCCAGAACTAGTTGGGGCAGTAACTTCTGTCTCTTGTTTTTACCAAAGTTTTGGCTACTTAAGCGACGGCAAAATTTTTCATAAGCTTCTACCAAGATAAGTAAATTTTTTCTGGGCTGAAAAGTACCAATAAACAGAAAATAAGGTCGCCTGATGCGATGACGCTTAAAAAATTCCTTGGATTGAGTAGTTGTAGCAGGGGAAATTTCAGCCACAGCGGGTGGAGCCACCACCACATCCGTCTCATTTTTGTGATAAGTCTTAACGACATCAGCTTTAGTAAAGCTACTAATGGCAATGACTTTATTAGCATGCTTAACGCTGTAACTAGTCCAATGTTTGAGCTGAATTAAATCTGATTGTTGAAATTGATCAGGGTACTTTAAAAAGGCTAGATCCATTACCGAAGAAACATAAGGGATAGGACAACATCTGGGGGCATAATGTCCGGGAGTAAAAAAAACATCATATTGATCTTTGTTTAAAAACAAATGAATTGGCTCCCTAAACTGAGTCCATAAAAATTGGGGTCCAAATACCTTATACTCAAAGCCAGCTCTTGGAGTAGGCAGATCTGCTACGGGCTGGCTGCTAAGGAATACACAGATGTGATAATCCGGGTCTTGTTGAGTCAATTTTTCTATTGCTTTCAAAATTTCAAAAGCATAAATATTACTGCCCACCCGATCAATGGTGTTGGCTTCATTGGCATCGATAGCGAGGTTAATTTTTTTTTGGTTCATTGGCGCGATTGAATTGCTTTTTTGTAAACCTCAATAGTTTCATCTGCGACTCTGTCCCAACTAAACATCTGGAGTCTAATGATCATTCTTTGGAGACGTTTTTTTTGCTCTTCAAGAGGTTCATTGAGAATGGTAGTAATACCCTGACGAATACTCTCCACACTTTCAGGATTAACTAATTCTGCGGCATTACCTGCTACTTCTGGCATGGAAGAAACATTGGAAGTCACAACTGGTGCGCCGTGAAAAAAGGCTTCTAAAATTGGCAAGCCAAAACCCTCATAGAGGCTGGGATAGCAAAAGACCTCTGCTTCGGCATATAAAACTATCAGCTCGCCATCATTAACTTGGCCTAAAAACCGCAAATTAGGATGTTGGATCTGTTCGGATTTATCCCAGCCTTTTTCTCCAGCCACAATCAGCTGGTAATCGTTGGCTAAAGGCTTCCAAGCTTCTATTAAGCGGGCCAGATTTTTGCGAGGTTCTCTAGTCCCGACAAATAGTAAATAAGGTCGAGTTAAGTGTAATCTATCTTTAATATGTTCTGCTTTATCTTCACCCAAAAATTGACTGGTAATTTTAAATTCATTGGGTAAAGCCTCATGAACTACTTGGACCTGGTAGTGAGGAATTCCTAATAAGTTAATAATGTCCTTTTTGGATGCCTGACTCACGGCAATAATCTGAGCTTGACGTTCTTTAAGAATTTTCCATGAGCGCTGATGAGCTCTAAGAATACCAGAGTGCGCAGTCTCGGGAAATTTGATCATAGATACATCGTGAATGGTAGAAACAAGGGGAAGATCTTGATCTGGAGGCTGAATCCAATCCCAAGAATGAAATAACTCAATTTGAGGTAAGTGTCTTTTGACTTTATTTTGCCCCATTCTCCACAGTGAGCCCATAATAGAAGGAGGGAGAGAGTGTAAAGAAAAGTTTTTTAGTTTATTTTTTTGGATAAAATTTTCCAAAATTTGTCTGCGGCGCAAAGAGTAGCCAAACACGCAGACTTCAGCTGAGGAACGTTTATTTAGCACCTCAACTAGATTAGAAGTATAGCGTGATACACCTCTGCCATAGATGATGGGCGTGATATCAATGCCGATTTTCATAGGTTGAATGTTGATAATTTTGCGGTTGGCTTATTTCTACTAAAGACTCTCACAAAACCGATGTTAGGATAGTCTAACGTATTTATCTCATGAAAGCCAAGCGACCACAGCTCCGTTCTAAGTTGATCGTCTGGATCAGTTAAATCTCGTAGATAGTCAAAAAGTAATACATAGCGATAATCATTTACACTTTTGGTGATACTAGACAGTGCCATCACATTTTTGATATAGAGTTTGCCGGTGGTTACCACTGGATAATTTTCTTGGTCATACCAGACCCAGGGAGAAAATGGCGCCGGATAGGAAAAAAGTAAGACTGTTTCTGAGACGGGATAATTTTTAGCTATCTCTTGATATAAGGAGCGCCAGTTTTCTCTTTGATAGCGCACATTGAGATGATATTGGAGAGTGCCAGAGAGATTAAGGGCTAATAGTAATGAGACTATGATCGTCCCAAAATGCTTGCGTTTGGTCTTAGTAGACATGTAGGCTAAAGAGCTCATGAGTAAATATAAAGCTGGCAAAAGATATAAAACTCGCTTAGGTTGGATCACGGGAACAAAAAAGGACACCAGCCAGGCAGATGTCATTGGAATTACTAAGTAAATTAATAAGAGTTGAATGGTTTGGGCAAATCTTGGTTTTTTAAACGATTTTCGATCGAGATAAACTAGGTATAAACTCCCAAAAAATATGACCGCTGTAATGCCAATGAAAAATTGATTGAGCTCAATGTTAATCATGCCAAAGATAAATTTCCCCATGACTAGACCAGGACTTTTGAGCTGAGAAATACTCACCACGTTTTCCCAGCCTGGTAGTTGCTGTCTGACATTTTCACCCACTTGCAGCTGTTCTAGAAATTTAGGCAGCCAAGGTAGAAATCCTAAAATCACCATGCTGGAGCTAGCAGCGACTTCTCGCCACCACCGCTTGTGACAACACATCATCCACAGAAGTTGCGATAACCACAAAAATGGATATAAGTACGAAGAATAAAGACCCAGCAAAGAAGTTAGGGCATAGCCAAACCAGTTTGACTTAGAAAATTTAATTTTTCGAGTGGCTTTAATTAAATAAAGCCACGATAAAACTGCAAACATGGCGGGCAATGAATAGGGCCGCAGCTCTTGTGAATAAAAAATATGAAACGAAGAAGTAGCTAAGAGCAAGGCGGCGATGATGCCCACATTTTTATTCTGTAATTTTTTGCCAATTTCATAGCTAGCCCAAATAGTAATCAGTCCCGGGATTAAGGCACCAATGGTTCGTAGCCACCACTCGGTAGTAGAAATTTTCATGGTAAAAAATAGCAACAGATGGATTAAGGGGGGCTGAAAATCATTGGCAATATCTAGTTGTTGCGACCAAGGACGAGCGCTTTCTAAAGCCTGAGCGGCTTCATCTAACCAAAATGAACCGTTGAGATGAGGGAGGCGTAAACCAAGGGCTAAAATTAAGATTAATAGAATGAAACTGTGTTGTTGCCATAACTTTTTGACCATCCTTTTTATTATGGACAATCAAGACAAATATGACTAGATTGGGTTTTACTTGAATTTAGGCTAAAATATAGTTCATGCAAAAATATTTTGAAAAACAAACAGTGTTAGTGACAGGAGCGGCAGGTTTTGTGGGCTCTCATTTAGTGGATAAGCTTTTAGAGCTTAGAGCGACAGTCATAGGAGTTGATAATTTTATTACTGGTCGCAAAGAAAATATTGCTCATTTATTTGCAGGCGAGTCAACTGTGAAAAATTTTGCTTTTCTGGAAACTGATGCCACTGCACCCCCGGCTAGTTATTTAGATGAAGACGCCAAAATTGATCTCATCTTTCATCTAGCCTCCCCCGCCAGCCCCCCCCGATACCAAGAGTTTCCGGTTGAGACTTATTTAATCAATTCGTTGGGTACTCATCATCTCTTAGATTATTTACACACCACTAATCCTCAAGGCAGATTTGTTTATGCGAGTAGTTCTGAGATTTATGGTGACCCCGATATTCATCCTCAAACTGAGGGCTATTGGGGTAATGTTAATCCCAATGGCGTGCGATCTTGCTATGACGAGAGCAAGCGTTTGGGAGAGACCATTTGCGGGGTTTTTGCCAGAGATTTCAAAATGGATGTCCGCATAGCCCGGATATTTAATACCTATGGCCCGCGAATGGATCCAGCCGATGGGCGAGTGATTCCTAATTTTATCCAACAAGCATTAAAAAACCAACCCATGACGGTTTATGGTGAGGGAGATCAAACGCGTTCTTATTGTTATGTGGATGATTTGGTCGATGGGTTGTTGAGGCTGGGCAACATGGATCAAGCCAAGAGTGAAACCATTAATTTAGGTAATCCGGATGAATATAGTATTAATGAAACGGCTAAGATGATTAAAACTTTGTTAAAGTCCGAGAGCAAAATCATTTTTCAAAATTTACCTGAAGATGATCCTGCCAGGCGTAAGCCAGATATAAGTAAAGCAAAGAAGCTGTTGGGGTGGTATCCACGAGTGACGTTTAAGGAGGGGTTAGAAAAGACGATTCTGCAAACACAAACTTGAACTCTACCTTGGCGTGTTTTTTTAACTCTTTGGGAAAATCTTCAAAGAAATAGTAATTGTCGGGATGTGGTTGGAGCCATTGATCGTTCTGGCTAATAAAGTAGAGGCGTTTAACCTCAGGGTGTTTTTCTAGTTGGAGCAAGGTGTCATAAACAAAGAGATTTTGAGCTGGATTAGTGTGATGGGAGGCAGTATCAAGGGTGACAAACCAGGTATCTCCAAGGGCAAAGCGTTGGAATTGAGGACCAAAGATAGTGTTTTTTTGGGGACTATAATTGCTTAAAACAGAAACGATGGGAGTCTGGAAACTTGCTCCGAGGCGTTGTAAAAATAACGTTCCCCAATTAATTTCTCGGTTTTGACTTGCATCACCCACGAGAAAAATTAGATCGGGTTGTTGGTTAATTAAATCTTGTTTGAGCTGTTGCTGTTTTTGGGTGAGAAATTTACTAGAGCCAAGCTCGGCAATTAGCTGGTTACTGACTACTAGAAAGTTAAGTTTATTTGAGATTGTTTTTAAGTGTTTATGGTTCCAAGTCTGAGGTTGAGTGGGAATAATGACCTCACTGGCTAGGAGCTGATAGTAGTTACATGCCTGTCGACAATCAATGTCTTTGAGTTGAATGCCAAATTGTTGCTTATAGTTTTCAAAGGCTTCATTAACTACCTGTTGTTGACTAACATTGGCATTAGTAATAAATAATTCCTGCCAAGGATTTTGCGCAATGAGTTGCCGATAAGTTTCTAGGTCTTGGGCTGTGATGGGTTGGATTTGATATCCATCTTGACCATAAAGATCAAATAAAACAGGTTCAATGGTGGTTAGTAAAATTGGCTGTGGTTTATTCTCAAAAACCCTGGTGGGTAAGTAACGATTGGCTCGTCTAATGGCCACAAAGCTACTGGGACGATAGGTATCGCGGAAGCTAGCCAAGATACTGCCGGTCATGTTAAGAAAGTGTTGGACTAAACCTAAATGAATTAAAGTAAACACTATGAATAAGTAATTCCATAATTTGGAGATCGGGCGAGGCCTAATGTGACGAATTAATCGATAAATAATGATGAGTAAAAGAAGCAGCCATAAATTAATGGGGCTAGATTTGGTAGGCAGGGAGTAAAAACTGGGTGTGGTAAAAATAAGTAGCAGTAAAAGAAATCTAAAAATTGAGTCAGGGGTGAATTTTCTAATTAGAAGATCTAATAAAAACACACTCCCTATCATCAAGATCAAATTGGCAAAGTAAAACATGGCTGGTTCGTGGTAAAGAAGATAGAAGGGGAGTAAATACAGACTGTAGGTAGCTCCAATGCCCGGTTGATATTGATAAAAACAATCCATCCAGTTCTGCCAATTCATGTTAGTTAGCCAGCACTCACTAGTGGCGGTATACTTGGCTGAAGTGGAGCTGAGGGCAAAGCTTTTGACTAAGCTGTACTCGCTAAAGGGTCGCTTGTGAACTAAAAGAATTAAGAAGATCCCAGCAACTAAAATGGGCCAGAATTTTTTCAGCCAGCTTAAAATACGTTTAAGTCGCGCTAATTCTTGTTGTTTAACTATTTTTTCATTCAACAGAGTGTAGCTTTTAAGCGTTAAACCAGCCATGGCCCAATAGGTAAAGGCGACTTTGGAGGCGGCAAAGACGTCAATGATAAAAGCGTTGATAAATAGACCCACAGTGGCAGCTAGGAAGCCAATGGTGAGAGTTTGATTCAGCTTATCTTTAGGTAGTTTTAAAAGCAGAGTTTTGACAATTAAGATAATGATGCCAAAGAAGGCAATAAAGCCCAAGAGTCCGGTTTCACCCAAAACTCGCAAGAAGTTGTTATCTGTCCCATCAGCTTGTGTAAACTCGGTTTCTCCCACTCTATTTAACGTGGCGTATCCTTTCCCTGTAAAGGGATTGATGCTAAAACCATCTAGGGCTTGGGGCCAGAGGGTATCAAGACGAATCCCCATGGAAAGACCGTATTTACGGGCGTTAAGTGACCAGGTTTCATCACCCTTAAGGCTAGTAGCGTCAATGGGAGTGGAAAAACCAGCTGGGCGTAGAAAAGGAGCAAGTTTATACAACAGAGGCTTCTGCCACAACCATAGAATACTAAAGACCACTATGATTGTTACTCCAGCTCCACCTAAAATAACTAGATTTGTTTTCATAACTCCAAGCTTAGTTCGAAGCCAAAACCACAGGGGTAAAGCTAGAGAAACCAAACATCCCGCTAGAGCTGTTTTAGAACCACTTTCCCATAACAACCAGCCACCGCTAACTACGCTCAGTCCTAGCCACAGCTGTAAAAAAAGAGAGGATGAGGAAAGTATCCAAGTGAAGATTAATGGCACCACAATTAGTAACCAGGCCGCTAGATCATAGTGTCCACCAAAAGTAGATTGAAGTTTATCCGCCGGATTGAGAAATAGTAACTGACCCTTGCTGTACTCTCTGTTCATGGTGGAGAAAGCAGGCCAGTGGAAGTAGCGCTGACCGACTCCATAGATAAAAACTAGATTTAGCACTACCACTAAAGCAGTTAAAGCAATTTGAGCCTGACGTTTGGTTTTAACTCCGGAGTACATAAAGAGAAATAACGAAAAGTATTCCAGATAACGGAAGTAATGAAGTAAGCTTTTACCTAAATGAACAAATTGGAGAGGAATGGTTTGTTGGAGAGCAGTGGCAACTAGGAGAGAAAGTAGACCTGCCAGGGCATAAGCAATGATGAGAAAATGGAAGCTGGTTCTCCACTGGATTTTCTTACGTAAGAGCTGATTTAGCCACACTAAACCAGTAGCTAGCACCAAGAGATCTTCTATTCTCACCCTGACTATATAACCCGGGATAGCATCTAAAAGCGGCAGTTTGGGGTAAAGCGGGATGAAGATGAGGAGAAAGAGGCTGAGAGTAAAGAGACCGTGTTGGTCAAACCAAGTAATGAGTTGTTTGATACGATAAAGCCTCATATACTTATCTTAGCATTACATCGATCTAAACCTAGTATAAGACAATAATCTAAGGTAAAGTAGCGTTATAAAATGAAGATATTTAAAGAATATAAAGAGTTACTCTCTGAGTTAACTAAAAGAGAGATTAAGGCTAGGTATAAGCAGTCGGTCTTAGGTTATGCGTGGGTGATTCTGAATCCTTTTTTTCAGATGTTGGTGATGGCATTTGTGTTTTCTAAGATTTTACGGATTACTAATTTAGGTGTCCCCTATGCGTTGTTTCTTTATGTGGGCTTACTACCTTGGAATTTGTTTGCGGCTTCAATCGGGAGTGGTATGAACTCATTGGTAGGGAATGGATCGTTATTAACTAAAATTTATTTTCCTAGAGAAATTTTTGTGGTAAGTACGATTCTAGCTAAG
>JAHJTF010000023.1 GCA_018830045.1 Patescibacteria group bacterium
AAGTTTCACCCAGGGGAATAAAGTTTCACCCAAGGAAATAAATAGGGGCATAAACTATCTTCTCAGCTCCACGGCATAAAGATTTAACGGTGAATTTGGGCTAAAGGAAGTCAAGATAATTAATTTACTCCCATCGGGCCAAGGATAAGTAAAGTTCTCTGCAAAAGGACCAGAGTAGATGGTGATGTCGTTGGTACCGTCATACTCCATAATTTTAATTGTATCGGCCCAGGAATGAATCACATGGCGGGAGTCCGGAAACCATTGATAGGAGTTAGTATATGGCGCGTAGTAAGTCCTAAAGTTAGTTGCTGTTACCGCAGAAGAGGTGGCTTGGAGTTTCATAAAGGCACTGGGGGAAGCTTTCAAATTTGAGTCTATGGGACTACCTAGATCAGTGGTTAAGAGATATTTATGCGGAAACTGTGCTTGATCTGTTGGGTCGGGCTCAGTGCCTATTCTAAAATTTTTATCTTCTTCGCTATCATAAATATAAATTCCATTAGGTTGCAGTTCTCTTTCTTCTGGCTGAGTATTAGTGGCTGGTACATGAGGGATAATGTCATTGGGGAGTACATACTGCTTGGGAGCAGTATAAATGAGCTTTTTTTTATCTGGTGAAAGGTAAACATTGCGGGCAGAAGCAGTGGCATACTGGATAATTTCCGTAGGGAATTTAGCTAGGAACTGGCGTTCTCGCAGATACATTTCTTCTTCCCACTGACTAAAGATTTGTTTGCGCTTGATACTGACATCAGCTAAAGCACGTATGTTTTGTTTTTTATCAGTTGCAAGCAGAATATGGTGGCCATTAGCGATCACCATCACCTGATTGCTATCAGGTGCCCAGATGAACTCAGCTTGCGCTAGATTCCAACTGGGAACATCTTCAGCAATTTGTTTTGCGCTTTTTTGCAGGGGGAGGAGATTGCCCATCTCAATAATGTATAGGCCGTTTTGGGCATCTGCAGACGCAGTTTGAGTATAGTAAATAATTTTTTGACCGTCTGGAGATGGCGAGATATTTTCTGCACCGGTGAAACTCAGCGGAGTTAGGCTGGGAGCACTGGGGAAGAGGAGGGCATTGGTTTGAACCACTAGTTCTTTTTCTATTGAGAGAGTTTTTTCCCAGGGAGCATAGCCATCTTTGATAATTTTAACGCGGTAGGTGTCTGGTTCTAAATATAAAGTATCATCAGTAGCAGTGACTAGCTTGTCATTAATTAACACTTGAGCGCCATTGGGAAAAGAATTAGCGCTTAATAGGCCACTTTCTTTGACAAATCCATCCTGAGTGAAGCGGTAATTACCCTTGGCGTACTGGATAGCCATGATGGTACCAGCTAAAATAACAAAGGCTGAGAGAACAGTATATAAAACTCGCGTATTTATCCGTTTGAATATTGTTGTAAATCTCATGAATACATTATACCTCACCTGAAGTTAGCTTTGTGTGGGCGCGGATCCCAAGTTGAATATAGGTTATAATTCTCTGGTAATGAAGTGGTTATCATTTTTTCAGCTCACGCCCCTTATTGGGATAGATCTAGGCACCAGCAGAACTAGAATTTGGTGCAGTGGTAAAGGTTTAATGATCGATGAGCCTACGATGGTGGCCACAGACCCCTGGAGTAAAAAAGTTTTAGCAGTCGGCAAAGAGGCGGCTGAGATGGAAGGTCGAGTCCAACAGCAAATTCAGATTCACCATCCAGTTAAGGCTGGCAAAATCTATGATGCGAGTGTAGTTAAAGCCATGTTGCAGGTCTACTTACAGCGAATATTGGGTTGGAAGTATCTGTTTAGTCCAGTTTTTATGGTGAGTGTCCCGGTAGGGAGCACTCAGGCGAATAGAGCCGCGGTTGTGCAACTGCTTTATCAATTAGGAGCTAAAGAGGTTTACACCGTGGCTCAATCTTTGGCGGCGGCGATTGGGGCGGGGGTGCCGATTGCCGATGCTTCGGGAACTTTAATTTTTCACCTTGGAGCCGGAGTGGTAGAAGTGGGGGTGATTTCATTGGGCAGTTTAGTTCAATTTCAAAATTCAACTGCGGCAGGTGATTATCTAGATCACAAAATGAGCAAGTTTATTGTGGATCACTATCATCTCAAAATTGGCGCGCCAACGACTGCTAAACTCAAACATCAACTCCTGCTTACTGAGCCTTCACAACAATCGGCTCTAGTAGTGGGACAGGATGTAAATAGTCATTCTCCTAAGGAAATTAAGATTAGTGCAGAAAAGCTAGCGGTAGTTGTTGCCACAGTGATGGACCAGTACCGGCAACTATGTCAATCACTTTTAGCCGATACCTATCCAGAATTAACCACTGATATTTTAGACAAAGGGATGTTGCTTTCTGGTGGTTTGGCACAGCTAGTGGGTTTGAATCGGTGGCTCACTGATCAACTGGGGATTCCGGTGGCAACAGTAGAGAATCCCGATTTGGTGGTGATTGAGGGGATTGCAACAGCGCTTGAGCATTTGGATGAGTTTAAGCAAAGCCTGGGTTATCAAGAGAATGTTTAGTTTATCAAGAGAATGTTTAGTTTTTAAACAACTCTACCACTCTAGCAAACTCATCACCGCGATGGCGGTAGTCTTTAAACAGCCCAAAACTAGCGGCGGCTGGAGAGAGTAAAACAATATCGCCCGGCCTGGCGTATTGATGGGCGTGGTGAACTGCTTCTGTCATTGAGGAAAACTCTTCTATACTAGCTCTTAGGGCATTGCATGCATCGACTTTCTCTAGTTCAGTAACGAGACGTTGCCCAGAGGGTGGCAGAATAGCAATGGCTTTGACCTGACTATTTTTTATTTCTAAAGCTAACTGGGCAAAATTTTGTTGACGCTCATAACCTCCAGCCAGCAAGATGATCGGTTTGCCGGCAAAAGTTTTCAGAGCCGCAATAGTAGATTCAGGAACAGTTGAAATTGAATCATCGTAGTATTTCACCCCATCAATCTCGGCAATTAGCTCTAGTCTGTGAGGCAGAGACTTAAATGACTTGAGTGCCTTAGAGATTTGTTTGGTAATGAGTTGGAAATGTTGTCCGATGATAATTGCTGGGAAGGTGTTATAGAGGTTGTGTTTGCCCAAAAGTGGAGTATTTTTAGCCAGAGAAACTAGTTTTTTATCTGCTAAGGAAAAAGTGATTTTTTTACCCTTGCTGAGCTTGGCTAGTTGAGTGGCAGTTCTAGAATCTACATTGTAAATCACTAAATCGCTTTTGTTTTGAAAACGAGCAATTTGTGATTTTGCCTGGAGGTATTGGTCAAAATCTTCATAATAATCTAGATGCTCGGGTACAATGTCTTGGATAACTGCAATGTTGGGGCTGAAAGTGAGTTCGGCTAGTTGGTGTGAAGATAGTTCTAGGACAAAAAAAGCTTGATCCTGTTTTTTGTGTTGCTTGCTATCTTGTTTGTTCCAGGCCTGCCAGGTTTCTAAAGCTGGCTTACCAATGTTGCCGCCTAAATAAGCCTCCAGCTGATTTTTTTTGAGTAGATGATAAATCATGGAAGCAGTGGTGCTTTTGCCTTTGGTGCCAGTCACACCAATGGTAGTTAATTGAGGAGATTGATGATTTTTTTGATAATCTTTAACTAAGCTAAAGAAGAGTTGGGTGTTTGAGCCTAGCAGTGCTCCGGCGTTTAGAATTTGTTTGACAGCCGGGTGAGAGATGGGGATACCTGGAGTTTTATACAAAATACTGTTCCGTAAGTCATCAACTGAGAGTTCTTTGAGAGAAGCGGTAAAGTGAGTCTGGGAGTTGTCTGCAACCAATTCAGTCCAGATTTTATCTAGTTCAGACAATGGTCGGTCGTCAATGAGAATAAAATTATTTGTAGGCAGGTGGGAGTGTAAAAAACGATAAGTTGATAAACCCTCACTTCCTAGACCAAAAATAATAATTTGGTAGTTATGGAGGTCTTTAAGCTGAGGTGATGGCATTATTAAGTGCTTTTTCTAGTTTAGCAGGTAATTGATGATTTGTGTTCCAGCTGGATAAGATGTGGGTTGATCGCTTTGGGAGATTGGACTGGTGCCTCAACATCTGATCTAAGACTAGCTGCAGTAAAATTGGGAGTGGCTTATTGGCGGTTTGGAGTTTTTTAATACTTAAGTAAAAAGCGACAATACTTTCTTCATGAGTGCCAACACACTCAAAAGGCTTGAAAGTAGTTTTGCCTAGCAGAGCCAAGGCTTTGGGTAAAAGTGATTCTTTTTCAAATAGGTTTTGCCCAAAAATTGTTACGAGTTTTTCTTCAGTCACAAAAGGATAAAAGCTGGCAAAAGTGAACAAGCACTTGGGACATTCACCGCACCAGCTATTAGTTTTCTTACCACGGTTGCAACTGCGGAAAATAGGCGCGAGTTGAGCAAAATGAGTACAGAGAGTAAAGAGCCGGCTAATTTGAAGTTCATAGAGTGGACGCAGGAGAGAAAAGTAACTGGGATGAGCTTGTTTGGGTACGAGATGGTGCTGAGTTAAATACTGCTCAAGGTCTTGTTCAAACTCAAAACTCTTGGAGTACTGGTGATTAATTTCTCTTCCTAAAAACCAAACATTGCCTTCATTTGAACTGCGTTCATTAGAAATCACCACATTTTGGTGACCAAAAATTAGCCCAATGAGACGGGCGAGAAAAGCGATATTGGCAGAGAACGGCACGTGCCCATTGAGATAGCCTTGTTGATTTAGCGCTAGCAGTTTGGGATCAATCTGGCGGCTAGCAGTAATGATTTGCTCTGGGCGGGCAAGGCGAGCAACTTGTTCCATAGCTTTGGTAGGGTTTAAAAGAAAGATATCAAAAGAGAGTTGCTGTTGGTTAAGTAGGCAGGTGGTGAGGGCAGAGTCTTTCCCGCCTCCGACGGGGACAAGGTATTTTTCTTCTAAAGTAGGGTACCTAACTTTATTGAGATCAATTTTTTCTAAAGCGGTGGTCCAATTTACAAAATTTTCTGCTGTGAAATCAATCTGGTTGAGGTAAAAATACTCTCCCATACCCCTGACGAGAAGTTTGTGCCACCAGGCTATTTGTTTTGGGCTAAGGTGACCGGCTTTGACAATGATTTCTGGCGAGGCGGTGGCTTTCCAGTAGCTAGGGATCTCAGCTAAACCGAGGTGAAATACCCAGGCTCGGCGGAGATTTTCTGGCAAGGCCTGCCACAGGGCAGGTGTAACGCCTTGGATAGTAATAGTAGGCTGGAATTTAATGTCTGGCTCGATTGTAAAAAAGAAAGTTAGCTTTAACCCCTCGGGGGCAATTTCTGTCTGAAAAGAGTCGTAAACAAAGCGCGGATACTGCTGGCGCAGTTTTGATAGTTCCATGCCCTTATTATACTCAAAAATAATGATTTTAGTGATTCGAATTAACCGTAACTAAATTAATCGTCAGGTGATTTGAATTAAATGGATAGTTTTTAGTTATTTCCTCATTTTCATCAAGTTAAATTGTGTTCAAAAATAGTAAAAAAGAAAGTAATTTCTAATAAATAAATATTTGTTTATGGTTACATTTGGGTTTTAATGGGGTGAGGGGATTTTGGACTCTATGCAAATTAGTGATAGTGATTTGCCGTCAGCCCGTAAAAATAGCGAAGAGTAGATTTATAATATAAAAATGATAAAGTTGGACATGGGTAGAGTTAATGATATGATTTAAGGAGTGATTCTTTTGGGTTATTGGTTGGTTAGAGAAATGTATAATGATGAGTCTAACTTATGAAAAAGACCTATAGCACAAGCCTTCTTTTTGATTTAAACATTTTTAGCAGAAGAAAGAGTAGTTTGCTAGAAATCCTAGGGAAATGGCTAAAAGAAAATAATGGGCTGAAAGTTATTTATACTCCCAATCCTGAGCAGATTGTCCAGTCTCGAGGGAATGATAAATTTAAGCAAGCTTTACAGCGGGCTGATATTTTATTGCCAGATGGGATGGGCTTGGTCATTGCATCGAGGTTTTTGTCATTTTTTCATCAGACTCAGCCTCTCTTTGAAAGGATTGCGGGAGTAGAGGTGGTCGAGAGCTTATTAGAGATGGCCCATCAACAAGGATCAAGAGTAGTAGTTATTGGCGGCCGTGATTATAGTCCAGAGGATTATTTTGCTTATAACAGGGCTAAAATTTACTGGACACCGGGATTTAAGAATGTTTATCAGCCTACTGCTGTGGAGAAAAAACACCTTGAGGAATTTTTAGTTCAAGTTCAACCAGATCTGGTTTTAGTGGCTTTTGGTGCGCCAGCTCAAGAGTTGTGGATTGATCAGCATCGAGATTTATTACAGAAAAATGGGGTTAAGATAGCCATGGCTGTGGGCGGGAGCTTTGATTATTTATTAGGCAAGATCCCACGAGCCCCATATTGGTTTAAAAAGTTGGGGTTGGAGTGGTTGTTTCGTTTAATAATTGAGCCGTGGCGGTTAAAAAGACAGCTGCGGCTAATTTCTTTTGTGGGTTTGACTACGGGTTTGGCTATGGGTTCGACTATGAAAAAAGCAAGCGAAAAATGATCGCTTGTTTTCTATTTTGATATTATGCTTAACTTTTTGATAGGGTAATTATCCAGGGCTTTAGCCCAGCCTTAGCCCAACTTTAGCCTGCGGGAGTCAGTGAGAGTCCGCGGGAGCTCACTGGAGTCGTCTCACTCGTGAGTCATCTCACTCTGTTGGTTGATCATCGGGACTCATCCCTAATAACCACAAGACGGCTTCTTTTTTGTAACGTCTGTCACCGCGGGAGTTGATGCGGATAGCAGGCAGTTTGCCGCGTTTGCCCCAGCGCTTGATGGTAAGAGGGGAGACTCGTAGTAAGTCCGCTACCTCTCGTACAGTCAATAAATCTGGTAGATTATTAATATCTAGGTCTGCCGCATCAGTGGCTCGGCCTGTTTTTTTTTGGTCACTTTTAGACATAGAATCATCAAAGTTGTCTTTGGTGACTGTTTGATTAGTCATAACATCCTCCATAGTTAATAAAACTTAATACGGTCCGGTGAGAGCAAGTGGATCAAAATCACACTTACTTATTATCAAAAGTAGCAGACAAAGACAAACTAGGTCAAGCCCTAATTTCATCTGGAGAAAAAGCCGAAACCGATAAGTAGAGTATTTCACAAAATGGATCCGATAATATAAATAAAAAGATCTCATAATATTTTTGATGTGGAAAAAGTGAGAAGAATCTAGATGTGAAGTCAAAACTAGAAAAATTTTGGGTTAATTTTGGGTGCTGATTTTTTTATCCTATTTTTTAATCCTTTGGAAATGATATCAAAAAGATATCATTTTCAAATAGCGTTGAGTTATGTCTCAATCCTTTGAAAGTGGCATTGGGGGTTGTGTTGTGGTTAATGACGCTGGGCTGGAGAACAAAAAACCCCGTTTCTTGACGGGGTTTTTGATTTTAATCTAAGTAATAAAATTTTACTTAAGCTCAACCACGCAGCCAGCTTCTTCAAGAGCCTTTTTGGCCTCGTTGGCGGCGTCTTTACCAGCGCTCTCAAGTACGGTTTGAGGAGTAGACTCCACAAATTTTTTGGCATCACTCAGACCTAAGTCTGGCTTGAGGACGCGCACAGCTTTAATGGCACCAATCTTGTTTGAACCAGCATCCTTGAGAATGACGTCAAACTCAGATTGCTCTTCAGCTGGAGCGGCATTACCAGCAGTAGCTGTGGCGGCGGCCATCACTGGCGCGGCGGCGCTCACGCCAAACTCTTTTTCTAGAGCTTTAACTAATTCTGCTACTTCCATCAAAGACAGTTTTTTGACTGCATCGACGAGAGTTTGAATATTTTTAGAAAGCTTTTTGGTTTTTTCTTCCTTACTACTTTCTTCTTTTTTGGCTTTTGTATCTGCCATATGTACCTCCTTTTAATTTACTAATTTATTTATTAATTTAGTTTTCTTTTTCACTAATTGCTTTTAAAACGTAAACAAGCTTTTTTTGTGAAGCCACAAGCACGTTAACTAGACCAAAAGCGGGTCCTTTGATGCGAGCGATAAGTGTGACAATTAGCTCGTCTTTGGATGGTAGTTTGCTCAGCTTGAAGATTTCTGCGGAACTTAGGACCTTATCATTCATTCCACCCTGCTTAATCTCAAGTTTGTCTACTTCTTTATGAAAGTTAACAACTTGCTTGAAACCTGCCACCTCATCGTCATAAGAGAAGACGATGGCGTTCATGCCATTGAGAGACTCAGAAAAATCTTGGTTTTCTAGAGCTAATCCCACTAAAGTATTCTTGGCGACTACAAACTCAGCGCCGGCAGTTTTAAGCGCAGTACGAAGCTTCGCCTGATCAGCCACAGTAGTGCCTTGGTAGTTAACAATCGCAAAGGCCTTGGCTTTGCCTAGTTTATCTTTAAGCATTTCCAGCTGAGCTTGGTTATGTTGATTTGGCATAAAAATCCTTTAGTTAGTTTTTGGCCAAAGAAGCGTAGAAGGGAAACACAGAAGAGATTATCTGATTTCCTCGGCGTGTCTTACTTGTTTGCGCGCTGTCTTTGGAATTAGAGAGGTAGTATAGCATATGTGGTTAATTTTGTCTTTTGATTTCATCCTGAATAAAAACCAACAATTCTGGCTTTAGCACGGGTAAAATTTGCCGTATTTGCTCTGGAGGCAGAAGCGGGTTCAGGTCTTGATTAAGTGATTTTTGAGTTAATTTCTGGTTAATAAAGCCGATGAGTTTTTGTAGATAATCTGTCAAGTTCAGGCCAGTTTTATCTTCCACCACAGCTTGGTTAATAGCTAGGCCTTGTAGGAAAAATTGGTGTAGATCATAAAAATCTCGCCCGGCAATTTTGCGAGTTTTATCAAATCTAGCCGTGGCGGCGACGAGTTTATTCGCAAACATGGTCTCGAGAGTATGGCCTTGGCAGTACATATTGAGCTCTCGTAAGCGTACTTTCTCATATTGGTTGTGAGAGCTGGGTTGATCATTAACTTCAAGTTTGAGCGTGTTACGTTCATTAGATTTGGCTGTGTACTGCAAAAAAAACTGCAAATGGCTCGAGCTTTCGTCTTTCACACTAAGCTGGAGTTGGTCAAAGATTTGATAACATTTTTGTCTGATGGCGTTTTTTTTTGCTTGATTTGGCAGGTCGTGTTTGTCGGTGGGCAAGTCAAAATCAAGGTCAACTGAGAAGCGATCTAAGACTCCGCGCAGTGCAGCATAAGTACCACCTTTAAATTGTAGGCAATTAGCCAATAGCTCGTTTTTGAGGATAGCTCTTAGCAGGCGCAAAAGTTGATTTTTGTGTTTAATATCTTGAAGTTTGGGAGTAATCATCATAAGTAACCTCCTTTTTATCAATAGCCCAATTTCTGTTGGATTTGCTTGGTATTTAATTTTGCCACTGCCAGTTGATTGTCAAAATAGTAGATGGGATTAAGGTGCAGCAGATCAGCCACAGCTCGTGCTGGAGTAGCAATGCTGTAGGTTTCTCTTTCTATAATTCCAGCGCGGTTAAGTAAGTACTTAAAATTAAGGTAGCGGCACCAATACTCATCTCTGCCCAGGGAAAACTTTTTTTGTTTAGGTCCAAAGAGGGTAATCTTATTAATGTTTTGCATAATAATTCCCTGGTTTTGGAGTACTGTCTCGGCGCTAACATAAGCAGAAGGGCCAGATAAAGCGCAACCAACCTCCAGCGGATTGAGTTTATTTATGGGCAGAGTAGAGTAAAGGCCTTTATGTAAACGATAAAGAACTTGATTTTGAGTATATCTTTTGAGTGTAGTCCAGAGGGTGTTTTTATTTTCAATCTCCCATAATACAGCTAGGTCAGTAGAGCTGAAGATATGTTTATTTTGCTCAAGCAAAATTTTTTGTTTATAAGTATTTCTAGAACTGTACATATATGTATAGGATAAGAAAAATATTTAAGTTTGTCAAGCGGTGGCGGTGACGGTGGCGGTGGCGGCGAACAGTGGCGGCGAACAGTGGCGGCGAACTTATCATGCTATTTGATGATAAAATCTAGGCATGTCAGCTTCACAAAAAGCGTTGGCTTCTCAAAAGGCGTCAGCTTCACAAAAAATTTTGCCTCAAATAATTCTCACTGGCTCAGTTGCTATTGACCACATCATGGTTTTTCCTGGTAAGTTTGAAGACGTGATTCAGCCTGACAAACTACATATTTTATCAATCAGTGTGCTTCTTGATGAGCTGCGAGAGACCAGGGGCGGGGTAGCGGCTAACATTGCTTATAACCTGGGTTTATTAGGGCAAGAGTCGGTGCTGTTGGCCGCAGTTGGCGAGGATGCGCGGGGTTTTATGAATGACTTGTCAAGTTTAGGAGTTAATATTGACTACCTGCACTATGCGCAATCCAAAACCGCTTCATTTTCGGTGATTACTGATCAAAATGACTGCCAGGTAGGTGGTTTTTATCCAGGAGCGATGAGTGATGCGCGTAGTTTATCATTACAACGCTGGCAGAATTCTGGACAGCCCTGGCAGAATTCTGGACAATACAGGCAGGATTCTGAGGTATTGGTGGTTATCTCTCCTCATGATCCAGCTCAAATGTCACATCAAGTCCAAGAGTGTCAAAAGTTTGGGTTAAAAATGCTGTATGACGTTGGTCAGCAGGTGAATAACTTAACTCAACAAGACTTGCGAGCTGGAGTGGAGAGCGCAGAGTTACTCATTATGAACGATTATGAGTTGGGCTCGTTAATACAGAAAACAGGCTGGAGTCAGGCGCAGATACTCAAGAAAGTTGGATTGATATTGGTGACTTTAGGGGAAAAGGGTGTGAAGATTTTGCAAGCTGGTGCGGGGAAAAACTCGGGCGAGGGGGAAAGCTTGAGCAAAGGAAAAAACTCAGGCGCAGGGGAGAGATTAGTCAAAGCGGTTAAAATCAAAAAGGTGGTTGACCCCACCGGCGCGGGTGATGCATTTCGTGCTGGTTTTTTATATGGTTATGTGCGAAAGTGGGATGTGATCAAATCAGCTCAGCTGGGGTGTGTGGTGGCTTCGTTTGCAGTTACTAAATACGGCACTCAAGAGCATAAATTTAATCAAAAACAACTTATAGCAATATATCAGGAAACATATGGCAAAAAAATTGTCTTCTAATAAAAAAAATCATTTGCATAATAAACAGGCCTGTAAAGTTAAAGACATCTCTCAAGCTGCTTGGGGGAGAAAAGAAATTACTCTAGCAGAAAAAGAAATGCCGGGCCTGATGACTCTACGAAAAGAATACGGCAAAAAAAAGCCACTCAAGGGTGCGCGCATCGCTGGCTCTTTACACATGACTGTGCAGACCGCAGTTTTGATTGAGACTCTGCAAGAGCTTGGCGCGAAAGTACGATGGGCTTCATGCAATATTTTTTCTACTCAAGATCAGGCCGCCGCCGCGGTGGCTAAAGCTGGCACACCAGTTTTTGCCTGGAAAGGTGAGACAGAAAAAGAGTACTGGTGGTGCACTGAGCAGACTCTACAGTTTGAAGATAAAAAAGGCCAGTTGATTGGCCCGAATCTGATTTTAGATGACGGGGGTGATTTGACAGCTTGGGTACATGATAAACATCCAGCAATGTTAGTAAACATCAAGGGTGCTTCAGAAGAAACCACCACCGGAGTCCATCATCTTTATAAAATGCTGAGTGAGGGTAAACTCAAAATTCCTGCTATCAATGTCAATGACAGCGTGACCAAATCTAAGTTTGATAATTTATATGGTTGCCGAGAGTCTTTGGCGGATGGTATTAAGCGTGCCTTAAATTTAATGATCGCCGGCAAGATAGTCTTGGTGGCCGGATACGGGGATGTGGGTAAAGGTTGTGCTCAATCCATGAGAGGTTTTGGAGCGAGAGTAATTGTGGCGGAAGTAGACCCCATCTGTGCCCTGCAAGCGGCGATGGAGGGTTTTGAGGTGAAAAGAGTTGAGGATGTGGTGAAAGAAGCTGATATTTTTGTCACCGCCACTGGTTGTAAAGACATTATTACCATTGAACACATGAAAAAAATGAAGGATGCCGCAGTGGTGTGCAACATTGGCCACTTTGATGTTGAGATCCAAGTTGATCAGCTCAATAAATTTCCAAAAATTAAAAAAACCAATATTAAACCCCAAGTAGATCAATATACTTTTCCTGATGGTCATCGGATTATTCTCTTGGCAGAGGGTCGGCTGGTGAATCTTGGCTGTGCCAATGGTCATTCTTCATTTGTGATGTCGAATTCTTTTACTAATCAAGTATTAGCGCAAATTGAGCTGTTTAGCCAAAAATATGAAGTTGGAGTGTATCGTTTGCCCAAACACCTGGATGAAAAAGTGGCTGCTCTGCACTTAGATAAGCTAGGAGTTAAGCTCACAAAATTAACCAAGGAACAGGCGCAGTATCTAGGAGTTTCAGCAACGGGTCCGTTTAAGTCAGATCATTATCGATATTAAGAATGTTTGTAGTTATTAAACAGCTGTGATGCTGTCAAAAGGCAGACTTTGGATTAGTGTTTTGATCTGATTATCTCGTACTTGCTTGGAGTAATAAATTTGGCCCATTTCCTGCTCTTTTTCGGTAGCGATCACCTTCCAGTTAGTTTGAATGCTGGATTTGGTAATGGGCTGGCGAATTTCTTTTTGCCTGACATACGAGATGATCTCATCCAGATCCAACTTATATTTTTCTAAAAGTAAGTAGATATCGTAGAAGTCACGGTAACGAGCCCGATCACTCATGGCTCGGATTTTTTCAGCACATATTTCTTTGATATCCATGACAGCAACCATAAAATCCACACCCCAGACATTGTGGTAAGTCATGGTTTGAGGCGGTAGTAGGACATTTTGCAGGAAGTCTATTTCTACCTTTAGTGAATTAGGCTGAATCAATGGCCCAGTGTATTGGAGTTTTTCGATTTTGATGGTAGTTTGCGAAAGGTAATCCTTCTTAATACTCAAATAGTTGATGTTATTAAAGATTTTACGTATTTCTTCGATTGGCAGCGGTGTTTTGTTTGAAGAAAAATCTAAGTCTTCAGAAAAACGGTACTGGTCCAAATAACAATGATGTAAGGCTGTGCCACCTTTGAAAATAAGCGCTTTGCCAGTCGAGGAAGCCACAATAATCTGGAGTACCAGAGCCAGAAAATAATCTTTTTCGGCGATGTGCAAGGGATAACGCAAGCTCTTGCGATTGATGATTTCGAGTTGTTGTCGAGTAAGCATAGGGGATATTAGGCTGACTGATATTTATCAAAATATTCGTCGTAATAGAGCCGCCACTTGGCGTTAAATTTAGCATCTCCAGAAAGCATCCAATGAGTACCCTTTAACCTGACTTGACTATAAAGATTACCGGAATCAATCCCTAGTAAGTCAAACAGGAAGCCAAATATCTTAATAGTGGTTAAGGACATCTTACCCAAGTACTTAGTCATTTTTTGCAGATCTAGTGAGCTTTTATACAATGAGAGCTTTTCCACCACTAAATCAACGGTATATTTGCTTTTATGAAATTGAATCATATCAATTAAGGCCTTTTCGGCAGTTGCCATGCGCATCGTTTTGTTATCCATGCTTACTTCTTGCCAGCCAAAGAACCACTTATTCTGCACTTTCACAAAGCTATATTCAACAGATTGCAGTTGTGTTGTTTTATATTGCATCTGGGAAATTGAGATAATCTTATTGGTTAGTTGGTCAAACATCCCGTGATAGGCTAAAGCCGACTCAAAAGAGACATAGGAATCTTTAACCAGAAGATTGGCTACCACATAGGGTGAGAGAGATAAAAACCCGCGGTTGCTCAAATCAGAAATGGCATATAAGCCTCGTTTTATTCGAATCAGCCAACCATTGTGAGTCAGTTTGGTAATGGTCTTTTTAGTCCCCTGCTGATCCCACAAACCTTCGGCTTGGCTATAAATCTGCTCAGAAGTCACAATCTGATCATGTTGGACGATTAGATTCTCGAGAAGCGTACTTTGCTTGGTGTTTAGAATAGTTTGTTTCATATAGTCTAAGTACCCATTTAACGGTACTATCTGCTATCAATTTAAACAATTCTGTCAGCAATTGTCAAGGTCATGTATGGCAGGTCATGCATGACAAGTATGGCTAACTCACGCGCATCACGTTGACTTTTTATTTATTTTTAATTACTCTATATCCAAGTAGATTGACGTATTTGAAGGAGTTTCATGACAGATTCAGAAAAACTAGTGGAAGTTGAAAAAGATCAAGTGGCTCAAGAAGGCCAAGAGGGTCGAGAGTCTAAAGAAGCTGGTTTTGATGATGGGGAGAAGATACGGGTTCTAAAAGAGAGATTTTTGTCAATGACCGATATTATTATTGGAAGTTTACGACCTCTTCTTAATATGTCAGTTCATGAGGGCATAAGATATGCGTGGGGAGAGGGTGTTGGAAGGGAAATAAACAAAGTTAAATTAGCTCAGGGAGAATTCTTGCATTTTATAGGGCAATTAGAAACAGCGCAGGTTGATTTGAAAGGTGTAGTTACAGCCACACAATTTCATATTATAACAGAGAGACTGGTCGATAGGATTGGCGAGACAATACCAAACATATCGTTTCTTAGAGATAATTTGCTAGAAGCAACCAAATTAATAGAAGATTATGATGAAAAAATGAGGGCGAGAGCTCAGCTTAAGAAAGTGGAGGAAGAAGGGGCAATAGAAAGGATGGCATCAGCTTATTATGATTCCCCTGACGCTGTTAGGCATCCAAATCAGCAGGTTCAGATGACCATCAGAGATGAAGCTGAGAAAATCTTCTCAAAGAGGGTAGCCTTAGTTGAAGCCAGGATTACAAATTTAGTAGCTCAGGTTAAAGAAATGAGCAAAAATTAAATTTACTATTTCCAAATATGCTATACTACTTTTATTAGATGAAAAAGTTTTTTAACTACACCACTACCTCTACTACTAGCCCCTAAGGGTGAGGTGGTCGTGGTGATGTAACTGCAACCCCCGCCCTGACGGGGGATTTTTTATGGTAAAAATAAGATATAAGGATAATACATATGTCAAATAAACAAAATAATAATAAACAGGTTCAACTCAAAGCAGGCAAGTCTGATCTATGGAAGTTAAGGCACACAGCTGAACACGTTTTACATCAGGCGGTTAAAGAGCTTTATCCTAGCATACATCTAGCCATGGGTCCCGCCACGCAAGATGGTTTTTACTTTGATTTTGATAACAGCCCAGAAGGAGCCATTACAGTAGGACCAGCAGAAGTCACAATTTCGCAAGAAGACTTTCCGAAAATTGAGGCCAAGATGCAGGAAATTATTGATCTTGATCTACCTTTGATCGAGAAAGAAATCTCAGTCACACAGGCCCGTGAGTTATTTGCAGGCAATCCCTATAAGCTCGAGTGGGTAGATGAGATCGAGACAAAGGGAGAAATGGTGACGGTTTATTGGTCTGGAGAGCCAGGTTCCAAGCGAGCCATGGTCGATCTGTGTGCTGGGCCGCATGTGGCTTCAACAGGTGAGGTTAAAGCCTTCAAGCTTCTTTCTGTGGCCGGTGCTTACTGGCATGGAAATGAGAAAAACAAGATGTTGACTCGGATCTATGGCGTCGCTTTTTATTCGAAAAAAGAGTTAGATGAGCACATGGAGCTTCTAGAAAAGGCTAAAGAAAACGATCATCGCAAGCTTGGTAAAGAGCTAGACCTCTTTACCATTGAAGAAAAGGTGGGTAAGGGCCTGGTGCTGTGGCTGCCTAAAGGCAACATCATTAAAGAAGAGCTAGAAAACTTTGCCAAACAAATTGAGAAAGAGTGGGGCTATCAGCGGGTAACTACACCCAATATTTGTAAGGAAGGACTTTATCATACCTCTGGTCACTTACCTTACTATAAAGATGATCTATATCCACCCATGAAGCTAGATGATGGAGAAGATTATTACCTTAAGCCCATGAACTGTCCACACCATCATATGATTTATGCGGCTAGACCTAAAAGCTATCGAGACCTACCTCTGCGGTTAGCTGAATATGGGACTTGTTATCGTTATGAAAGCTCCGGAGAGCTCTTTGGCCTGATGAGAGTCAGAGGTTTTACTCAGAATGACGCTCATATTTATTGTACAAAGGAGCAAGCAGTTGATGAATTTGTACAGGTGATGAAGTTGCATGAGTTTTTTTATCAAGCTTTAGGGATCAAAGATTATTACTTAGAGCTAGCTTTGCGAGATCCTAAAAAGAATGATAAGTACCACGGCGATGATCAGATGTGGGCCTTGGCAGAAAAACTAATGAGAGAGGCAGTGTCTAGAGTAGATATAAAAATGGTTGAAGAAGCGGGGAGTGCGGCTTTCTATGGTCCAAAGATTGATTTTGTCGTGCGTTCTTCAATCGGTAGGGAGTTTGCGCTCTCCACTAACCAAATTGATCTTTACATGGGAGATCGTTTCGGTTTGAAGTACGTTGACCAAGATGGCTTGGAGAAAACTCCAGTTATTATTCATCGCGCACCACTTGGTTCGCATGAACGCTTTATTGGGTTTTTAATTGAACACTTTGGGGGTAAATTTCCGCTTTGGCTGTCTCCAGTCCAGGTGAAGATCTTACCAATTTCACAAGCCCATCATGAATATGCGCAAAAATTTGCAAAAGAGTTGCAAGAAAAAGGCATTCGAGTTGAACTTGATGATCGTAGTGAAACACTTTCGGCGAAAATTAGAAATGCTCAAATGGAGAAAGTACCTTACATGGCAGTCGTTGGGGATAGAGAGCTGGAGAACAACTCCCTAGCAGTCCGTGTCAGGGATGGTCAAAAACAAGAAGTGATGAAAGTGGCTGAATTTGTCAGCAAATTGCAAAAAGAGATTCGAAAGTTTTGATTTTCTTCCTAATTAAATGTACACTATGTACGTTTAAGTTTGCTGGAATATTACGCTTGCGGTAAGCATGATCATTTATACTATGAAAAATACAAAAAAAAAGAGAACTCAAACCATGACAGCCACAATTGCCAGAACACAGTTTTTTGAGCTTGTTAATGCCGCTTTTTACCAGGGAATTGAAACGGTGATCACTAAGAATGGTAAAGAGATGGCTAGAATCGTGCCACCGAACGTGAAGAAAGTCGATTGGGGGAAGAGACTAGAAGAATTAAAGAATTTTACGCCATTTTTAACCGATAAGGATGCAGAGCAAATTAAAGCAGCGAGAAGATCTTTGAACAAACCCAGATTCCCTAATTGGTGATTGCCTATGCGAAAAATTTTAATCGACACCTCTATTTTTATTGAAATGAGCCGTACGGGGAAAGGGCAGTATTTACAGCTGCTTGGTTATGCCGACCAATCAGGAGCTTTACTACTAACCTCAGTGATTGTTATATCTGAGTTTTGGGCCGGAGATTCTATGAGGAGTAAGATTGGTCAATTCAAAGCTCAAAAATTGTTTGCAGATATTACGCCAATTTTAGTAGATGAAGATCTCGCTAAGAAGGCAGGTGTAATTAGACACAAAACGAAAATTGAACTAGGCGATGCGCTTATCGCCGCCACGGCTTTAGCGCAAAATGCCCAACTGGCCACGCTCAATGACACACACTTTAAAAACATTCCTGGTTTGAAGTTATGGCAACCGCCCGAGCTTCGGCCAATTTAAGTCTCAGTCGCTACTTTAACTCCAGGACCCATGGTTGCGGCTAAGGCTACAGTAACGATCTTGCCTTTAAAAGCTTTGATTAAAGCTAATAGATTTTCTTGGAGTTGTTTGGTGTCCATCGTGGTGCTGCCAATTACGATGTGTAAAAGAGGTGCCTTGCGCTCGGCGCTAACGGTGATCTTGCCTGATTCAAGCTCTTTTTTCTTTTCTTTTGGTTTAGCGGTGAGAGTGCCTTGTTTGGGATTGGGCATTAAACCGCGTGGACCTAAAATCTTAGCTAGCTTGGCTAATTTGGGCATCATGTCCGGGGTAGAAAGTAAGACATCAAAGTCAATTTTACCAGCTTCGATTTTCTGTAAAATTTCATCATTGGCAATCTCAACTTTGAGACTTTGGCCGGTGGTGTGAGGAAACTGCAGCTGAGCACGTTCACCAATAAATTTATCCATTAATACTACATGAGCGGTAATAGTGCCAGCAAAGCTGGAGTAAGAAAGTTTTTTGACTAATTCAATTGCCGAAAAGGGATCATATTTACGAGTTTTATCAATTTGAGCTCTAACTGCTTTATATTTAAGGCTACGAGTTTTCTTTTGAACAGTTTTTTTGCCCTTAGATTTTTTATCTTCAGTTTTTTCTTCTGGAGTTTTCACCACTTTTTCTTGGATGTCATCCGTTGACATATTAATATTCTTTTTTTGTCCCATGTTGTTCCTTGTTAGGTTTGAATTATTTTACTGTAACACCCATGCTTCTAGCCGAGCCTGCAACAATGCGCATGGCTGCTTCTAAATTATCAGTGTTAAGATCAGGAAGTTTTTTTTGTGCAATTTCTTTAACCTGAGCTTTAGTTAAAGTCCCAGCCGAATCTATGCCGGGTTTTTGTGAACCAGACTTGAGCTTTAGGACTTGTTTGATCATGGCTGAAACCGGAGGGAGCTTGAGTTCAAAAGTAAAACTACTGTCTTGATAAACAGTCAGCTCAGCTGGAATGATTTGGCCGCGCCTATCTTGAGTGCGGTCATTGTATTGTTTAATAAAGTCCATCATGTTAATACCGGCTTGGCCTAAAATAGGGCCAACGGGAGGAGCGGGTGTAGCTACTCCAGCGGGTAGATTTAATCTGAGAACTTTTTTTATTTTTTTTATTTTTGCCATAATGAGCCTGGATTATATCAAACTTTTTGTACTTGTAAAAAGTCAAGCTCAACTGGGGTTTCACGGCCAAAAATGCTCACCAGTACTTCAACTTTGCCTTTGGCTTCATCAATTGATTGGACAGTACCTAAAAATTCATTGAATGGCCCATCGGTAATCTTGACTGCCTCACCCTCAACGTACTCCGCTTTATATTGTGGGGCACCTTGGCTGATATATTTCTGAATAGTTTCTACTTCATGTTTGGGCAGAGGAGTAGGTTTGTTGCCAATACCCACAAAGCCAGTCACACCGGCAGTGGTACGAACTGCTAGCCAAGAATTATCAGTTAATTCTAAGTAAACTAGCATATAACCAGGGAAAATTTTTTCACGGATAGTTTTACGCTGACCGCGTTTAATCTGAATTTTTTCCTGAGTAGGGATTAAAACCTTGAGGATTTTATGGGTTAAATTTAGGGTTTCAGCTCTTTGTTTAAGAGTTTCAGCAACTTTATTTTCGTGTCCAGAATAAGTATGAACGACATACCAATGAGCTTTTTCATTTTCGCTACCAGAGATGATGACTAGGTTGGGGTTGGCGACTTTTACCTCTTGGGTTTCAGGGACTTCTTGAATTTCTGTTACTGGTTGGCTTTGGTCGCCTATTGGTTGGTTTTGATCGCTGTCTGTCATAAGTTTTATTTAATTAACATCCCAGTTTTATTTAATTAACACCTCGGCCAGTTTTTGGAATAACAAGTCTAGGCCTCCTAAGTAAACCGCCAAGATGGTGCTAACTGCAATAACCAAGATGGTTTTATTTACGGTTTGCTTTCGGGAGGGCCAGCTGACTTTTTTTAGTTCGTGGACAACTTCTCTAAGGTATCCAACAGGGCTGACCATAAGTAATATATTGTAACAGAACGTTACTCGGATGAAAATAGGGCGCTTAAGAGAATTTAATTTCTAGTTTGTTGAGGTGGGACGATACCTTTATTTTTGATTCGTTCCACCATGCTGGAGTTAGGTTCTGCATCAACTATGGGCTGAACTATGGGCTGAACGGGCTGAGCTGGGGGCTGAGCGGGGGGCTGAGCTGGGGGCTGAGCGGGGGGCTGAGCTGGTGGTTGAGCGGGGAAAGTAGGCGGAGTTTGGGGTTGGTAAATTTGGCTTTTTTTGCCACCGAAAATTTTAGGAATTAATACTATCAGGAGTAACAAGCCGCCCGCACCCAAAGCGATAATGGGGAGGAGATTAACAGGCAGGCCAGTGCGACGCAATGAGTTAACTAGGGTATCCAAAGCAGTTTTTTCTTCGGGTAGCTCTTTATCAACCTGGGGAGAAAGCGATGGGCTAGGCGTGGGTGTTTTGATAATCGCCGCTGGAGTGGCCGAGTCAGTAGCTTCTGGATCTAAATCGCCACCTTTAGGAGTGGTTTCTTTCTTGGTATATAGGGAAGAAACTGTTTTAGCTGTCACAGCAGAGCAAGTAGTGCTGCTGGGATTAGTAGCTAAACGGCAAGCACTATAATAACAGCGTAAATTAGCCGCACAATCAGCATTAGTATTGCAAGTAGTGTTACAGCTGGCAGTAATTTTTGCTTGAATGGTTGAGCTAGGTATACGGCAGGATTGATCATCGGGGTTGTCTGCCCGGCGGCATTTGTTTTCTAAGCAAGAGTATTGACTATTACATTCTTTGGAATCAGCACAATAGTGATTGCAACCAAAGCTAAGTCCTTGGTCGGGCACACCTTGGCAGGTAGTGCTACTGACATTTGTCACCAACCGACATTGATTGTTATAACAGCGATGATTGGTTTCACATTCAGCGTTGCTACTGCAAGATAAGTTACAGCCTTTGACAGTGATACCGCCTGTGCCAGGACTAGGGCTGGCTGAGGGAGAGGGTGAAGGAGTGGGGCTAGGGACTGGACCAGGAGTACCACTGGCAGTAACAGTGTAGTTTAGAGCACTAATGTGATTAAGTGCATCTTGAGGCGGGTTAGTATTATGAATAATAGATTTTGATCTTTCTCGGTCAAAATTGATTTCGAGATTGCCGGCTTGAGTAGGTTTAAGTTTGAGCCAAGCTATTGTGGTGGGCGAGTTAGAAGAGAATGTTTGGCCAATTTGTTGGGGTAGAGCAATTACTGATACTAAGTATCCATCTCCTGTTTTTTCTACTTGTTGATAAGCAGCTTGTAGACCCGAATTTGAATTTACTGAAATAGTTGGCGTGTCGCTGATGGAGTTATTAATAATATTAAATACTAGCTGAACGCCATCTGTCTGCACTCCTTGTGTGTTGGCCTGAAGATCAATGGTGGCGATAACTCCTGGTTGCAAGGTACTGCCAGATGCGGGAGAGCCAGCTACAGTTACTTGCCCTCCAGCCACAGAAGCGTCTTTGCGTAGATCTTGAGATTCTTCGCGCAGGGGCTTTTGCAAAGCCACCAACCCAACAGTTCCCAACAGAATTAGCAGGAGAGAGATGATGGTGGCGATGAGAGAAGATAATTTTTTTGTCATGTGTTCTTACACTATATTACAGCATTACAGCGAAATATTCTGGATGAGCAAACTGTAATCGCTGATATCTACCAATTCATCGCAATTTAAGTCTGCTACTAAGAAATTGTTTGATTGCATAAATTCACTAACTAGTAAGCTGTAATCGCTGATATCAACCGCTGAGTCGTCATTCAAATCTGCCATAAGCCCCGATTGACTAGTGGTGGAGAAGCTGGCGGTCCAGCCAATGTTTGGATTTGGATATTCAAGATAAATAGTATAGTCGTATCCGGGCGGGAAGTAAGTTCCTGGCGGGGATTGAGGATAGATCTTCATTTGAATTTTTCGCAGCGGATCGAGTTCGTAGTGACCCATTCTTTCAATTGTAATCGGGACGCTGACACTCTGATTGTTACTTGGGCAAGTTCTATTCATAATTGCTCGAGGAACTTCTACTTGAATAGTATTTTGGTCTGTTTGATGTTTGTAGACGATATAGTTTTCTTTTATGTCGTCGAGTTGCGGAACTTGGAGGAAGAAATCAACTGCTTTTCTCCCCAATCTATAACCAGGCCCAGCATAGTTATCCCATAGTAACTCCATATTTTTGTCAATAAGTTTTATGTAGGGAAATAAGCTTTTGCGGAACTCGTCATTGACCGTGATTTCAACCCAACCTTGTTTATGATCAAAAGTGTAGGCTACTAAATAGTAAGGACCAGTGTTTTCTGTCGTGAAACTAATTCTCGTTCCAGCCTCAATAATTTTCTTTTTATCTGGACCATAAAGAACAGTCTTTATATAACTACCATTAGTACTAATATCGAGTTCTCTGACGAGAGCTTCCAGTTTTTTTCCTGCGGTGGGATGAATTATGTAGAACTGGCCATAGCCATCTTCAATAGGCAGTATGCTGGGGCCAGAGGAAGTGTAGTTTCCAGTAAGGGAGAGAATGTTTGGATTATTTTGCAAAAGGGCATAATTTATATTCAGTTGGTACCAGGTAATTCTTGGATCCTCGGGTAACACCTCGCCATCTAAAGAAATTGGTTTGCCGGGGTACGGACTTGGCAAGATCGGACTTGGTGGGGGAGTGCCGGGGTATGGACTTGGCAATATTGGACTTGGCCAAGGTGTGCCGGGGTATGGACTTGGCAATATTGGACTTGGCCAAGGAGTACCGGGGTATGGACTTGGCAATATTGGACTTGGAAGAGGAGAAGAGATCGGAGGCGTAACTGGATAAGTGGCTTTAGGGAAGAGGTTGGTCTGAGTTTTGAGCACAATTAAACTTAGAGGTAAAACTACGACTACAAAAGTTAAAATACCAAGAGTAATTTTTTGTTGTTTGGATGCATGGATCCAGGCTTTTTTGAGTTGGCTGAACTGATTATTAATAGACAAACGTAAGTCCTGTGGCACGCTAATAGCGTATAGTAAAAGAAAGGTCGTTGTCAATCAATTGATGCGCGGTGTCCAGGACATGTTAAAAAAATTCCTTATACCCCAGCGAATAACTTTAATTATTTTTTGCCTAGGACTTATCGGGCTAGTATTTTCTCTGGGTGATTTAACAGCGGTAGGTTATGAAGTCAGCAAAACTGTTTGGCTAAAGTGGTGGGTAAGGCTATTGGTATTGGGGTTGTGGGGCGTAATTTTGTTTTCAAAAGGGTTGTTTCCAAAAAATAACCCGAATCTAAGACCCTTCAGCAAAAAAACTTGGTTTTATTTAGGACTGTTAATAGCAGTCACTGCTTTGGCGGCTGGATTAGGAGTTAATTGGCAACAGAGTTTGTGGGGTAATTATTACCGCGGTGATGGCTTAGTAACCTGGTGGCACTTGCTTGTTTTGGGGATAGTAGCTAGATGGGTGGTAGTTCCACAACAATTTAAGCAGATTTTACCCATGAGTTTTGCTGTGAGTTGGCTATTGATTGTCAGCAGTAGTTGGTGGTCTCAGTTGGCTAGTTGGTTGCCAGTTGGATTTGGCAATCCTAATATCGCGGGTGGGTTTATCGTCGTCATTACACCTTTAGTAGTGTTTTTTGCCCAAAAATATCACTGGAGTTCTGGGCTAGCGGTTTATTTGATTTCAGTCATGACGACTATCTATCTAGAAGTTTGGGGGGCGGCAATAAGTTTGGTTTTGGGATTAGTTATGTATGGGTTTTTAAGAAGAGCTAAATTGAGGAAATTGGTAGTTCTTATTCCAATAGTAGCATTGGTAATTGGAACGATAGGAATAATGTGGTGGCAGCCGGTGGGGAATAGTCGGTTTACGCAGTCTCGGATGAGAATTTTTCATAAATTGGGTCAGGCAGTATTAAAACGACCTCTTTTGGGCTGGGGTTGGGCCAATGTGGATACGGCTTTTATCAGTACCAATTGGCCAGTTCCGATTAACGATGATGTTTATGTTGATAAAGCTCATACACAATTATTAGAAATGACTGTGACGAGTGGCTTGTTGGGGTTGGGAGTTTACTTATTACTCATCGGTTATATTTATCGTCAAGTTGGTAACTCAATTGCGATCAATCAATCTTGGACTCAAATGTTATTTTTAACCTTCTTACTCTATCTTTTTCATAGCCAAACTAATGTAACTTCAGTGGCCCAAGACGCTATTTTTTGGCTTAGTGCTGGTTTGCTCTTAGATTGCTCCTAGATGCTCTTAGATTGACAATTTTTGCTGGTCATCGTACGATTCTTTTTATCTGTCCTACAAAAGCACCAGAGGAGCCAGATCTCCAGAGGAGCTAGATTTTATGAATAAGCTAAACTCAAGCAACGGCGCTACTAAAAGAGTTCGCAAGGCCATTATTACCGATGCTGGTTTTGCTAGTCGGTATTTACCGATTACCAAAACCATACCTAAGGCTATGTTGCCTCTGGGTAACCGACCGATTATGCAGTTTATGGTTGAAGAGTGTGCTGCGGCAGGGATTGAAGAGATCATCATTGTGGCTACCCCAGAAGGTAAACCGATTTATGAAGATTACTTTAATAACAACGTCAATCGCATTCGTAAACAACTAGCGGCTCAGGGTAGAGAAAACCGCTATAAGCCAGTTCAACATGTGTTAGATTTTCCGAAAATTATGGTAATTATTCAGGATCCAAGTCTGCCTTATGGCAATGGCTCGCCGGTAGCTTCAGCTCAGAAATTTGTTGAAGAAGAAGAAGCCTTCTTGGTACTTTATAGCGACGACATAGTTTTTGGCAAGCAAGGGGATGCTAAAACTTTGGTTGATAAATATGAATCAGCCCCCCATGCTGAAGCGATTATTATGGCTCAAGAGATTGATCCAAACGAAGTTAGTAAGTACGGCATTATTTCTTTTAAAGAGGGCAGTGATGATGAGCTTGATAACATCATTGAAAAACCCAGTAAAAAAGATGCTCCTTCTTGCTTGGCTTCGTATGGCAGGTATTTGCTCAAGCCCTCAATTTTTAAGTACTTAGTTCTCACTAATACTGGTAAAGACAACGAGTTGTGGACAGTAGACGCTATTACCCAAGTAGCTAAAACTAAGAAAGTCATGGTGGAGAAAACCAAGGGTGAGTGGGTAACTACGGGTGACCCTGAGCTCTACTTTAAAGCTCATTTGGGGTTTGTAATAAAGTATGAGCCCTATGGTAAGAAGATTGAAAGTTGGGTGAAGAAGTTCAAGAATTGATCACAATTTTTCCTCGAGTTGGGGCTTGCATAATTCATGGTATTGTGAGTATATTGGAGTTGAACTTTAACAGTCTCGTGTGAGGGGAGCAATGAATTTCCTCAACAGCTCGTGAACGGGTTATGAGGCGTGTTCATACTTCGTGGAGTATGGACCACTCTACCCACCTGGAACTTTCCGGGGGATATGAGCACCCCTCACGCCGGGCGGTTAAAGCCAAGCTTGGCCGTTTAGCCATTGACTCAATCCACGTTGCCTCACGTCAATCGCGATTTTTTTCTTTTCCCTGATACAATGTTGATGTACAATAACTTTCTGCTATTTGTATATTTAAAATTAAGCCTTCTTAGCTCAGGGGTAGAGCACTTTCTTGGTAAGAAAGGGGTCCTGGGTTCAATTCCCAGAGAAGGCTCATAATCTAATCACACAGTAGCCAGGATACCGAAGTGGACAAACGGGGCAGTCTGTAAAACTGCTGGCTTACGCCTTCATAGGTTCGAATCCTATTCCTGGCACATAATCGCAACAAGCCTTCTTAGCTCAGCTGGCTAGAGCAACGGTTTTGTAAACCGTAGGTCCGGGGTTCGAATCCCCGAGAAGGCTCACCACACCGTCACGCCATTGACATAGAGTATTCTGATTAAAGAATTGTGAATAAATTATATGTCTCGCTTAATTATTTTGGCTTCCAAGTCTCCACAGCGCAAAAGTATTATGCAGGCTTTAAGAGTTGAATTTAAAGTAGTGCCAGCTGATATTAATGAGCAAGCAGTTTCTACTACTGACCCTGAAAAAAGAGCGGCTCTCATTGCGCAGAATAAAGCTAAATTTGTTCAGAAAAGTTTCCCGCAAGATATTATTGTGGCGGCCGATACTTATATTGTTCTTAATGGTCAAATTTTAGAAAAACCACAGACCTTAGCAGAGGCCAGAGAGATGCTGGTGAAACAATCTGGGCAGATAGCGACTGAGTTAACTGGGTTTTGCTATCTAGACCCGGTAAAAGATATCAAGGTTGTCAAAACAGTTGCAGTTGAAGTAGAGTTTCGTCACTTATCTAATGCGGAGATAGATCATTATATTGCTGCTCAACCAGTTATGACCTGGTCCGCAGCTTTTTGCCCAGCGTATGACTCTGGAGCCAGCTTGATCAAGAGGATTAGTGGCTCGTTGACTGGTTTTACTCATGGTTTGCCTTTAGAAGAGCTGATTCCTTTATTACAGCAGTCAAAAGTGCTTAAGATTTGATTTTGCGAGAAAAAATATCTTGATGTATACTACACACCTATGGCAAAAAAGAAAAAAGGACCCCGTCAAACCACTGGACTCAAATGTAGCGAATGTGGAACGTTCAATTATGTCACCCAGTTTAATAAAGTTAACGAACAGCTCAAAGAGCAGACCAAAAACGAAAAAACTTTTCCTTTAAATAAATACTGCAACGTGTGTCGCAAGCACACTTCTCATAAAGTGGCAAAGAAGCTCAAATAGAGTTGGTTTTAGAGTGATTAAACTCACTTCCTCGATCTTGTTTTAGAATTGATAATTAATGAGTATGTTGATATAACTAGTAATAGTATTAATCATTTATTTTAACTTAATATGTTAGAAGAAACTCCCTTATCTCCCATTGAAGGTGAATCACCAACACTTTCTCGTGAAGATGATTTGGCAACAAAGTTTGTGGCTCTTGATGAAGTAGTAGTATTCAATCTTCCAGATGGAGATCTAACACTTTCTCACCGCAACCCAGATTGGCAGCGACGACTTACTATCAAAGATGAGGGACAAGAAGACGTTTTTAAAGATTTTTTCCATCTTTTTAAAGGTACTTTAGGCGGTCAAGAAGTTTTTATTGAAGTTGTTGACGCTCAATACACCTTTGATGCGGAAATTATGTCCCAGTTGCCACAAATTATTAAACAATTAGGAGGTCGGGGCATTGAGACTTCTGGACGTTATTTTATTATTCACTCTGCTCAACCCCAATCAACAGAGATTAGTTTAGACTATGGTGATTAACTTATGGATCAAACTTAGTTAGGTAGATAGATTTTTTATTTTTTTGTAAGCTTTCAAAATATTTTGAGCGCCTTCTAAAAAAAGTTTGTCGATAGACATGGCCTGATGCATAGCAAGTTCTACCCAAGATTGCGATTTGTCCTGAGTCCTAGTCAAAGCTTCTAGCTGAGGTACGATGTGTTCTACTTCGGTTTTGCGAGCAATGCTTAATTGTTCAAAAGTTTCCCGAACATTATGCTCCCACTCACCCCATTCGGCTAAGGTGAGAATGAAGCTACCACTGGCAGCAGCATCATAAGCCATATCTCCAGAAGGTTTGCTAATAAAACCATCTGCCCAAGGGAAACCATACTTAATTAGCATTTCATTGGCATCCACAATTTGGGGGTGATAGATAACGCGCAGTTTGGCATTTTTAGTAGTAAGCTCATTTACACGAACATGCTCATCTCTAGCCATCTCTGTCACCATTTCATCAATATCTTGATGAGTTCCGGCGTAGATGAGTAGTTCAAAAGGATGGGGTTGTTTACGCAGCTGGGGTAAAAATTGTTGCAGAAGTTTTTTAATTTCTTTTTTATTAGTTCCCAAGCCTCCGGTGGTGATGGCGAGTCTAAGCGGTCCACTGCGCCAGGGATGCTTATTTTTTCGAGCATTTATAATGCGTGGATCTATTGGTGGGCCGGTGACTATAACTCGGTCGGGATCAATTTTTTTCTCTAGAATAGAGGCTTTTTCTAGAACTTCAGTCCTGGTGTTATCATCAAAAACTAATAAATAGAAGTTTTTTCTATCAGCATGATTAAGGTATTCTTCTCGCACGTGAGGATCAGTAATCATCTGCACCACGGTTCTACCCTGAGTGGCCAAGATATTACCAACGGCGATATGAAAAGAAAGAATAGGCTTAGTAATATTTTCTGTCAGGTGAAGCAGGGGTGGGGTAATACTACTCAGAATAGGGAGTTTGCTACGGCCAAACTGATCCACAAAGTCTTTGAGTTTTTTGAGTATTGGCTGACGAGCTATGATTTTACCAATGTCTTCTGTTAATTCGATACTATTCCAGTCTTTGTGGGAAACATAATTGGTCGGGTCCACCACCCAGGCTTTAGTATGATCCATTTTTTTACCCCAAGCTTTTACAGCTACTCCGCCGGCCATCGAGTAGTGCGCTCGGGAAAAAACTACATCAGCAATGGTCTCATCCTCAGGATAGCCAAACATACCCTTGACGTCTTCTCTATAAGAAGCAGAAATAGTCACGATGGGGATAGATGATCTTTCTAAATTCTGTTTATCTTTTTTCAAGGCTTTTTCTAATATGG
Organism: Patescibacteria group bacterium; assembly: GCA_018830045.1. GTDB lineage: Bacteria > Patescibacteriota > Microgenomatia > UBA1400 > PJMF01 > JABBGTR01. The sequence goes on from JAHJTF010000023.1 coordinate 28,295, forward strand.
GGTCAAGTAGATTGGACATTGTATTAATAGTAGTAGAGAAAGATTTGAAAATAAAGTAGTAGGGGTGATGTGTGCAGTAAGAGCGATGTTATAATTACATTTCTACCAAGGCCCATGATGTAATGGTAGCATGAGGGTCTCCAAAACCCTTCGTCTAGGTTCGAATCCTAGTGGGCCTGCAGTAGTAAGAAAAGACCTTTGAATAGATCTTTTTTAATTTTATTTACTATCTAAAATGCATGTTTGTGATCAAATTGGGGTCTATAGAAATATTGATTTCTTCTTCATTTAGATCATATAGCTCTAGAGTATAACC
>JAHJTF010000005.1 GCA_018830045.1 Patescibacteria group bacterium
AAACTGGAAAGCTAATTATCTGCTCGTTACCATTGGCATCGATGTATTGACAAGGAATGGTGTGAGAAACTTCATAACCCCCAGGCAGCTGGAGAGGAGGCTTATGCTGAACTATATCCTGAGCGGCTACACACAAGAAGCCATAAGTGCCTTTTTCTTTAAGCAATCCCCCTTCCTGCTGAAACTGCTCTTCCATAATCTTAAGCAACCGCTCTCTATAAGGATAATCAGCCGGGATTAACTCAGCCAGTGGTCGCTCAGGAGTGAGAACTGCTGGGGTAGGAGTTTCAATTGGGGTTGGAGTCAAAGTTGGGATTGGAGTCAAAGTTGGGGTTGGTGTCAAGATTGGGGTTGGTGTCTCAGTCGGAGTCCAGGTGAGCGTAGACGTCGGAGTATCAGTGGCTTCAGGCACATCTTTCGCAAAGACTTGCCATTTGGGGGAACAAGCAGTGAGGATAAAAAGTAGGGTTGCCAGTAAAATTAAAAACTTGGGGTCATGCGATCGCTCGCTACTCTCTGCCACTTTTTTTAATAAATAAGCCCCAATCCCGCTTAAAAATCTGGCTTCCCCTGTGGCTTCCGCAGGTTCTATGGGTGAACTTAATTCTATTCGCCCATTTTTAGTTTTCTCTTCGGACATAATTTTTTATTATATCACATTTTTTCATACTATAAGCCTTGATGTATGAGTCCACTTAGAAATAATTGATCGCAAAAGCCAAGGAAGATCAACCCACTATATTTTGAAAGAAAACTAAGGCAAAATATTACCCAGGCTTGCAGTGCCGCCGTCTACATCTGCTCCACCAACGCAATGTTTAACAATCCCAATCCCTGTCCCAACACCTCCGCCACAGCCTTAGTTAGGGCCAGTCTAAATTGTTTTTGCTCTGCTGTTTCTGCCTGCAAGATTGACTGCTTGGTGTAAAACAGATTAAATGCCTGAGCCAATTGATAAAGATAAGTGCAGACTAAATGTGGTGTCCTTGCAGTCATTGCCTGAATAACTACCTCAGAATATTGATAAAGATTTCGTAATAGATCAATCTCTTCAGTGGATAAATCTATATTTTTAACATCTTTAATATTAAATATTACATCAGAATCACTCACTTTTCTTAATACTGACCGACATCTCACATAGGTATACTGCAAATATGGACCAGAATTTCCTTGAAAAGACAAAGACTCATTAAAATCAAAAGCAATGTCTTTACCAATCCCCGATCTTAAAAAGGTATACTTAATTGCCGCTTGTCCTACTTGCTCGGCGATTAAGTCCGGATTCTCTACCAAAAACCCTTTTTTAGCCTCTTTTAGCACCCAAGTGATGCGTTTAGCCGCCTCTTCTAGGAGCCACTGCCCAGTAATGATCTCACCAGTTCTGCTACTCATCTTGCCACTAGGCAGACGCACCATCCCATGGCCGATATGCTCAGTTTTTTCACCAAGCTCCGGCTTAACTTCCTTCATCGCGGCTAACAACACCTGAAAGTATTCGTCGATCTCGTTGCCCGTAATAATAATTGAAGTATCATACTTGCCATCTTCATATTTGGCTGGAGCCAAACCCAGTTCTTTGGTTTCATAAGTAGGCAGACCGGCGGAGTTAATAAACACCCGGGTGTGTAAACCATGCTTTTCACCTTCATAAACTACTGCGCCCTGACTTTTAGTAAAAACCCCTGCTTTTAAACCTTGTCTCACCGCCTCTAATCCATACTCTGCCGCCGCACTTTCTGGGTAGTAATTATCAAAACTCATGCCCACGCGCTCATAAATAGTGTCAAAATAAGCCAAACTCCAGGCTTTGCCAGTTTGATAAAGCTGTTTGATTTCAGCGTAATCCCAGTTTTTTTGCGTCTCTTCATCTAAGTACTGCTTATAATCAGCAATGGGTTGCCAGCCTTTTTCCTCGACCATCATGTCTTGCGCAATCTGATACAACAGTTTATTCAGCTGACCAATCTGTGCTTTGGCTTTGTCGTTGTCTTTAAAAGCTGTAGCCCCCATGGTGTATGATTCGCCGAGAAATTTGACTCTCTCTGCCATGGGGTGATCACCTAAATCCTCTAGGGCTTGGGCGACAGATTCTTCTCGTTCATGAAAAATTTTCTCCCGCATTCCCCAGATACTCTTAGCCACATGCATGCCCACATCACCAAAGTAATTAGCTCGACGCACCTGAGCTCCAGTGGCTTCCAAAAGCCGGCAGATACTTTCCCCCACGATATTGCTGTAAAGATGACCGATGTGGAACTGCTTGAATGGGTTGGGATCAGTAAACTCCACTACGACCTTTTTCCCCTGGTTAATTTGGGGTACTAATTGATCACTTTTTGTCAGAAGCCTGTTAAGTTCTCCAAGTAGAAAGTGTTCGGAAAGGGTAAAATTGATAAAACCAGGATCGGCGGCGGTGGTGGTGGCAACTAGTGTGGCCGGCGGGTGAAGTTGTGCCACAATTTTTTCTGCCAACTTACGAGGGTTTTTAAACTTTTGTTTTTGCTCACTGCCAAGCCGGCCAAACATCACCATTGCCACATTAGTTGCATAGTCACCGTGAATGGTGTCAGCGGGATGTTCAAGGAGAACTTCAACCTCGTCTTTAAACCCTAAAGCCAATAGGGCCTCTTTGATCAACCTCGTCAATTCTTGATTGATATACGTCATAGTTGCATTCTACCGCATTGAGGTATTTTAAATTTGAGGAAAATTTTCAGAAATAACATAGGTCTTTAGCTACTCAATTAGTCACAAATTTTTGATCACATTTTTTACTCATTGCTATTATCATCTACTTCCATTAAACCCACCGTTACTTCAAGTAATTTTGTACTCAAAAATTCATAATTGCCTAAACTTGTTTCGGGTTATCTTTATTAACCATTTTATTAAAATCGCGCCATAGATTCTTCGTGTACTCACTAACTTTGGGGCAGGTAGGATTTGATGAGATCTCATCAAAAATGATGAGTTTGCATCAAAAATGAAATGAGTGTCTTTAATAAAATAAATTACTGCCAAAGCCCAGCACTTTATTACTGCCTCCCGCATTACTCCCTCCCGCGCTACTGCCTCCCACATTATTCACCCCCCCCACCACCCAATACTTCTCGCCATCACTCACGAGTTCAATGATCTCTTTTTCATCCGTACGCAGTATCCTACTATCAAACTGCATCAATCTATCAATTACCTCTGGAGAAGGATGACCGTAACTGTTTGCTTTACCCACGCTAATGATCGAAGTTTCGGGTCTAATAACTTCTAAAAACTTATCACTTGTACTGGTTTTTGACCCATGGTGCCCTACTTTTAAGATGTCTGCTGACTGTAACAAATAACTCTCTAGTAATGCCAATTCGCCTTGGACTTCAAGGTCACCCACTAGTAAAGCTCTGACCGAGCCAACTTGTAAAAAGAGCACGATAGATAAGTCATTATAGTTTTGACCAGCCGCTAGCTTGGAGCTAAAGAAGCGTTCAACAGCCGATAATGAGCTTTCGGATGTCACTAGGTTTTCCACATTATTTTCCTCTTGGCTTACTCGAGGTGAAAGAACTATGAACGTAACTGCCGGTCGTAAGTGCTGTTTAGACCATTTTTGAGGAGTTTGATCCTGGCTAAAACGAATCTGCTGGCCCAAAATCGGCTTTATTAATTCTGCCCCCTGATTTAGCTCTATCTCGATGGCTTGTTTAAGGCTATTAAAGCTATCACTGTCTTTATCAAATTTAGTAGTGATGATTTGTGAAACATGATAATTAGCCAATACTTCATCCAAGCCCCCAATGTGATCTTCATCAGCGTGTGTGATCACCATCACCTCAATGCTCCTGTCCCAAAAAGGCAAGTGTTCTTCTAGGCAAGGCAAGACTTGAGTTCCCCGCCCCCCATCAATTAACAACTGGTTGTATCCAGAGGTAATGAGGATGGCGTCACCCTGACCCACATCACAAAAAATCAGATGCACATACTCATCTGGCCAAGACTGCCAAATTTGACTGATTAGAATCACTGTTCCCACCAGACTAGTGAGCATGAAACGCCACATAATTTTTCCGGAAGATAATTAACCCCAATATACCCCACCAAATTACCATCGCCCACCAAGGGAACTCGAATTTAATCAGACCCCACTCAAGTTGGCCAAACCACTCTATCCCAGAGAGAAATACCTCCGCGGGTAACCAGACTACGACTGCTAAAACTGGCGCTACTTGAGGCCACAGGCCTGGAATAAATGAAATAATTGCTCCTAGAATCATCAATCCCAACCCCAATAGAGTAATGATGGGCGTGAGCCACAACAGGGCAGTGTTGGTCAAAAAACTCAACCAACTCACCTCCCCAAATACCACCGCTACCAGAGGTAAAGTAAAGCTTTGCGCAGCTAGGGTGACTAAGAATGACTCTATAAAAATATTTGCTGGCTGGTTGTTTTTGATAACGCAAAGTTGACCTGTAAACAAACGAGAAAATGATCCTTCAAAGCCCTCTAGCAAAGGCAAAATCAGGATTACTCCTAGTGTAGCCAGTGTTGACAGCCAAAAAGACAAACTAAGTAGAAAAAATGGTTGAAAAAATAGCATAATTAGCACCGTAATAACCAAAGATTTCAAAATGGGATTATGTTTAAAAAATACCCATGAGGCAAGTAAATTTAACGTAATCATTATGGCGGCTCGGACTACCGGCGGGACCAGTTGAGCCGTTGTGGCATAAAACCACACCAGTAGAACTGCTCCCAACCCAGCCACTTGGCGGGGGAATAACTTAGACAGAATCACTAACACTAGACTTGCCACCACAGAAACGTTATATCCGGAGGCAGAAACAACATGAGTTAAGCCAGTAACTCTAAAAGAGTCTTGAAGCTCTTGGGGTAAAACTGCCGCGCCGCCAAACACCATTCCAGAGACTAAACCGGAGTGAGTTAATGGTAAAAAAGGGATTATTTTCTCAAGTAGCGATGATTTTACATGATGGCTAAAAAGAATAATTTTCCGCCACCAATACTTTCCCGAACCTGCTCTAGGCATAAAAACATCAACAGCCTGGACCTTCAACCTTTTTAGCTGAAAAAGTCCTTTGTCAGACATGGACTGTGCAGTGCTAACCACCTCGAGGAAAGAACCTATCTCATATTGTTCGCAATTGGGAATAAAAAATGAATATTCAAGAGTCTTCACCAAACAATCTGGCAGATTTTGCATGAATAAAAATTGTGTGTGAATTATTTTTGTATCTATATATTTTCGGGTCAAATTTAATTCTTGCATAATATTTGCAAATATAAATACTATTAAAATAATATAAATGTATACTTTTATCTGTTTCATATTGTTATAAACAGCTCATTAATAAGACCCGAAGGCTATAATTAGTTATAATTTAAGTTGATTTTGAATATTTTTGAAAATTGTTTCTGTTAGTACCTTCTTTTCCACTAGATCAGTTACTTGCTGGTAGGGTCTATTGGCAATGATGTCGCTCGCTCTTTTTTCCCCAATCCCCTCTAGAGTTTGCAACTCTTTTGCGCTGGCGGTATTTATTGAAAGCTGGGTTTGCAACTCACCCTCTTGAGTCTGCTGGGCCTGCTTGGCGCTCGCGCTCAGGTAGCTGCTCTGTTGACTGCAAAACTCCTCTACTTCCTCTAAGTACTGCCTCTCTTTTTGACTGAAAATATAAATCTTCTCCCCATCTTGGAGCTTTTGCGCCAAATTCAGCTCTTGAGAAACAAAGGCCGGGTCAGCTTGCTTGGCAAACCCCCCGGCTTTATTTATTGCAGCTGCCAGACGA
>JAHJTF010000024.1 GCA_018830045.1 Patescibacteria group bacterium
TGTTGGTAATGAAATTATACATGAATTTATTTCAAGCTACAGAACGATCAATCTTTGGGGTTTGGTCAAAATGTAACATTGCGATGGAAAAAACCTCAGCCCATGACGACGCATGACCTTTAGATTCTGCAATCAAATCTTTATCTGTTGAATGGAAAGCTATGCCTAGATATCGCATGAATAAGCCCATGTCTGACTTTCCATCTCCAACTGCTATAGTTTGAATCGGATTTTGATTTCCCAAGGCATCTCTTATTTCATTAAGCTTGGTGTCGGCTTGTTTTATTTTGGTTCCAACAATGTTCTGTTGATGATTAAAGCCAATTAGAACACCGCTTTCATCATAAATAAAACTAGTGTTCCCAAACCACATATCAACCGCCGCAAGATCAGTGTTTTTAACAGCTTTTTGCGCTCCAATAGCTTGGGCGACAACTCTAGCTACATCAACGAGTCCTCCAGTTCCAACAATTGGCAAAATTCCTCGGTTAATGAATTCTCCCATGACTGCTAATGCTTCACTGTTTATTTTTCTAGTAAATATCTCACAGATGTTTTCAATTGTTTGTCGTGTAATTGGTCCATTTTTCCAAGTATCTTTCCAAAGTTTTATTAATTTTTCAACTAGAATCTCATGAGCTTTTTGATCATTTTCTGTCGAACCATTGATTCGCTGTCGATATTCTTTATATATTTTTATATGTTCTTCTTTATCCGCGCCAAAAGCTACCGTAAGGAGGAGCCAACTTTCTCCTTCCCACAATTCATAATTTTCATCTTCATTACCTCTGTATAAAAGACACTGATCAAGGTCAACAAATATGACTCGAAGTTGTTCAGGATTTAGACTCATAATAAATTAATTATAGGATAGATTGCGAATTATACCACTATTCAATGGTTTCGAGAAGTTGAAGTACTCGGGGCAGATATTTGACTTCCCCCCAAGATAATTCTTTAAGATGTTCTGACTTAGAATTAACCACTATTCCAGGAACAATACTAAACAATTCCAGATCATTATCACCATCACCAATGGCAACACATTCTTCTGGTTTAAAACCAGTTTTCTTGAGAAAATCATTAAATTGCTCAAGCTTTAGATGTCCTTCGTCTTTAGTGTATTCAAAATCTACCCAATAACCTTTTTCATCAAAACAAAACTTGCTATTTCCAAAATAATGTTCAATCTCAAATTTTCTAGCTATTTCTTCAATAAACATCTCTATTGACCCGGAAATTAGACAGAGCGTATAGCCAGCCTCTTTTAGGCTGTTAATAACCGAGTAAGCTTCACCTCTAAGTGGAATATCGCGAAAAATTTCAACAAGCTGATCTTTATGGACCGGTCCATTAGTACGCCAAATTTTAAATAATTCTTTTTTAATCTGTGAAAAACTTAGTTCATTCCTGAGAAATTTTGTGAACAAGTCGGCATGTTTGAAGGAGGAGCCACCCAGGCGTTCAGTTAACTCATACCAGGTTGTCCGCTCGGTTAGAGTAGCATCAACATCAGTGATAATAGCTTTGGGTCTACTTTTTGGGGCTAACATAAATCCTGACAATTCTACCCTGTTTATATGTAAAAGTTAAGTTGTTTTGTGCGCCAGGAGAGAATCGAACCCCCGACCTACTGCTTAGAAGGCAGTTGCTCTATCCGCTGAGCTACTGGCGCTTTATGTTATGAATCTATCAATTATAATCTGGATACACCGCTCATGCAAAAGCTACTTGAGAAAGCAATTTTAATTTTTCTAATTTTAGTCTGGTTATCACACCTAGTGCAAGTTTTTATTCCAGAGGTAGGCTTTGATGCAGTTTGGTACCATTTGCCAATAGTTAAAGCTATCCTAGAGCATAAAAAACTGGTTTTTTTACCCGAACTTTATCAATCAGCTAACCCCTTATTCAGCGATCTAATATTCGGGCTAGGTTTTTTCTTTGCCGGAGAGTTAGGTTCAAAGATTGTGGCATATCTATTTGGCTTATTACTTATTATTTCTACTTATGTGTTATCGAGAAAATTCTTAAACAAATTTTGGTCGTTAATAGTCGTTTTAATAGTTTCTACATTTCAAGTAGTAGCCTGGCAATCTGCGAGTTTTTATGTCGATATAGCAAAAGCATTTTGGGAAATAAGTTCATTGATAGCTTTAGCAAAATGGAAAGATAATCAACAACACAAATGGCTAGTTATCTCAGCTCTATTATTTGGAGCATCTTTAGCCACTAAGTTATTTTCCCTTTTTCTGTTGCCAGTATTTTTATGCTTGGTTTTTATCTGGAGTAAACGAGAGAAATTTAGCCAAATATTAAGTTTTACAATTGGATCATTGATCTGCTCCTTCCCCTTTTATTTTTTTACATATTTAAAGACTGATAATCCATTTTTCTCTTTTTCCCAGCACTTAATCAAATTGGGAGAGATAGGAGGGGATAGCTCATTTTTATCTTATATTTGGCAAAGAACAACGTTACTACCATCTCTCCCAGTGCAGTTGGTGATTGCCAGAGATTACACCTCATTTGTCTTAATTCTTTTTTTACCGGTATTATTTTTCTATATTCAAAAATTGAGAAACAATAAATTATTGCTGGGGATGACGATATTCACAATTTGGCAGGTATTCCTCTGGTGGTATCTGCCGCCACTTTCAACACGCTATGCTCTTTCTGGTTTTGTGATCTGGACAATTATCTCAATTTGGAGCGTGGCTGGGTTAAGTCAAAAAAACTCTCGGTTTTTTCAACCAATTCTTTTATCAATTTTTCTAGCCATAACGATTAATTTAGCACCAAGAATTTTTGTCAACATCAGAAGTTTTGAATACCTATCTGGATCTCAAAATAAACAACAGTACATCCGTCAATTTTTTGATGGTCACATTGATCAACACTTAATCAAGTGGCACCAATTTTGACAGCCTTTCCCATTAGTTTTGTTAATTATTTATTTAAATCCTTTTCAATTTTACTAACAATTTCTCTAGTGACCTCAATTGCGTCTGGCGAGACTGAGACACTAGTCGCGCCCCACTTGACTAGTTTTTTTGATAAATCCGGATAGGTAGATGGAGCCTGGCCGCAGATCGAACAAGAAACACCATATTTTTTACAAGTTTTAATGGTTTTTTCTAAAGCCCACAATACTGCCTCATTTCTTTCGTCGTAGACATCAGCTACCCGACTATTGTCTCGGTCGACACCTAAAATTAGCATGGTTAAATCATTAGATCCAATCGAGACCCCATCAATACCAGCCTCAATAAATTTATCCAACAGAATTACATTCGAGGGAATCTCCACCATCATCCAGAGTTGAAAACTGGGGCTGCGCCTTAGACCATTAGCAGCTACAATGTGTTTGACATCCTCTAGTTGCTTGACTGTTCTCACAAATGGAATCATCATCCAGAGATTCTTATAGCCGTGCTTTTCACGCACTTCTTTAATCGCTTTCAGCTCGAGTTCAAACACCTGGGCATCTTCAATATACCTCGAAGCCCCGCGGAAACCTATCATGGGGTTAGGTTCTTGGGTCTCAAATTCCTGTCCTCCTTCAAGATTGGCATATTCATTGGTTTTAAAGTCAGTCGCTCGATAAATTACAGGTCGAGGATTAAATTCCTTGGCAAAGATTTTCAAACCATCTACTAGACCCTGAACAAACTCATCTTGCCTTTTTTCCTTGATTAATTTACGAGGATGAACTCCCATTCCAGCGATTATGAATTCGGCCCGCAGTAAGCCGACTCCATCTACATTTCGTTGCGCTATCGAAGCGGCTAGTTCAGGTTCAGCTAGGTTAACGTAAATTTTGGTGCGAGTAGTTTCAAAGTCAGGCTTAAGTTTTTGGTAGGGAATTTTAACTGTTTCTTGAGTTTTTTTATCTTCTTTTAGTTCTTTTAGCAACTCACCACCTTGATAGACGCTACCAGATTTGCCATCGACGGTAATAACCTGACCATTTTTAAACTCAACTGTGGCGGTTTCGGTACCCACTATACAAGGAATTCCTAATTCTCGAGAGACAATGGCAGCATGGGAAGTTTGCCCACCTTGATTAGTGACTATTGCCGCGGCTCTTTTCATGGCGGGTACAAAATCAGGAGTGGTCATATCTGTCACTAAAATTTCTCCATCTTTAAGTTGGTTAATTTCCTTAGCTGATTTAAGAATTTTGACTTGTCCAGTTATTACACCGGGGCTAGCAGGATCTCCTTGTAGAATCAGCTTAAGGCCTTCAGTAGATACTTCATTTTGGTCTTTTTCCAAGCTTTCTAGTGTAATGGTGGTAACGGGTCTTGATTGGACAATATAAAGTTTTCCATCTTCTAAAGCCCACTCAATATCTTGAGGGAAACGATAGTGTTGCTGAATTTTATCTCCAATTTGGGCCAACTCAACAATTTGTTCATCAGTAAGTTTAATTTTATTTTGCTTTGATTCTGATAGTTTTAGTTCCTGATTTTCACCATCCTTAAGTGTCATTTCTAGTTCTTGGGGAGCAATTTTTTTCTGTAAAATTTTCCAACTGTTTTTTTGAACTAGATAGTGATCTGGAGTGTAGGCGCCTTGGACAATTTTTTCTCCCAATCCATAAATTGCTTCGATGACAATTTGGTTTTTATCGTTGCTGACGGGATTAATGGTAAACATAATTCCAGCTACTTCAGATTGGACCATGCGTTGTACAGGAACAGCAATGCCCACCTTAAAGTGATCAAAGCCTTTTTCTTCACGATAGAAGATGGCTCTGGGCTCAAAAAGCGAGGCCCAACATTCTTTGACTTTTTGTAATAAGTCTTCCTCACCTCTCACATTTAGGAATGTCTCTTGTTGTCCTGCAAAAGAAGCATCGGGTAAATCTTCTGCTGTAGCTGAAGACCTAACGGCAACTAGGGCGGGTTGAGATCCTCGGCTGAGTTGCTGATAATGTTCGATAATTTGTTGGTTAATTTCAGCGGGAACATCTGTTTTTAAAATTAGTTTTTTTATTTTTTTAGAAATTTCATTGAGTTGAGTTGAGTCCTGGGGATCAAATTGCCTGATGAGTTTTTTAATTTGAGGCTGTAAATTGTTTTTTTCTATTAATAGATAATAAGCTTCTGCTGTGACAATAAATCCCGGCGGAACTGGAAAACCAATTCCGATCATCTCACCCAAATTAGCTCCCTTTCCTCCAACAAGAGGAATATCGGTTCTACCAACTTCATTAAAATCAACAACAAAAGGTTTTTGATGCATATTACAATCAGAATACCAGAATTTAGGTATTGATTAAAGCTAGAGTGTTGGTTAATCCGGGTTTTTTCCAAACTGTGCCGTGAATAAAAAGCGCAGTTTCTCCTTTTTGAGTGATGCCAATTTGTTCAAACTTGGCAATTAACTCATCATTAATTTCAATCTTTCCATCAGGAAAATCAATTAAATAGGGCTTAACACCGAAAACGAGAGTTAATTTTGTATATGTGCTTGGAAGATTAGTGATGGTGTAAATCGATTGTTTGGGACGGAATCTGGATAAGAGCTTGGCGGTCCGACCTGTTTCAGTAAAGCAAATAATTTTATCGATTTGTTGCTCGCTGTGGAAAAGCAGGTTGGCTGCATTAGAGGTAATGTTCAGGCTACTATCGATGTTGGTGGGCCATTGAATTTCATGGATAGCTTTTTGTTCATTATAAATTACAATTTCAGCCTGAGTTTTAACTGCCTGGACTGGATATTTGCCGATAGTCGTTTCTTCTGAGAGCATGACTGCATCTGTGCCATCATAGACAGCGTTGGCGACATCACTAACCTCAGCTCTGGTGGGCCGGGGATGATTGACCATTGATTTGAGCATTTGTGTGGCAGTGATTACTGGCTTAGCAGCATTTAAACATTTCCTGATAATTTCTTTTTGCCAGTACACTAGTTGCTGATATTCTACTTCAACTCCCAAATCGCCCCTTGCAATCATGATTCCATCAGATTCACTAATGATTTCATCAATATTGTCTAGGGCGGCCTGATTTTCAATTTTAGAAATTATATCTGCTGTAATGTTTCTCTTTATGAGCTCTTCTTTTAAATTTTCAATATCCTTAACATCCCTAACAAAAGATAATCCCACAAAATCAATTAGTTCGGGACTAATTTTATCTAAATAAGATCTGTCTCTGTCAGTAATGGAAGGCATTCCTAAAATAGTTCCTGGAGTATTCATAGTTTTGCGGTGTATTACTTCGCAGCTACCGACAGCTTCAGCCATAAGGCTATCTGCATCAATTTTAGTAACTATAAATTCACATAAGCCATCATCAAGTATAATTAGGCTATCTTCAGATAAACACCGAATGACTTCTTGAGGGACATGAGCCACCTTCTCCTCTTTTTTAGTAGTATCACTGGTGAAAATAATCTGCTCGCCCTGTTTGACAGAAAAAGACTTTTCATCCGGCAAGTTGATTCTAATTTCAGGCCCCTGCAGGTCAACTAAGATACCGACAGGGATACCAAGTTCTTGAGAAATTTTTCTCACCTTCTTAATTTTATCGTTGTGCCACTCTGGATCAGCATGCTTGGTGTTGAAGCGAGCTACATTCATTCCAGCGATGATTAATTGGGTTATTGTTTCTTCTGATTGAGTAGCTGGACCAATAGTAGCCACAATCTTAGTTGATTTTGTATTCGTCATGATTCGTCTTTCTAGTCTTATATGTTTAGTGTTTTTTTAGAAGAAATATATTATAAGTGATTTATGATTTACTCGGAATACCCATAAAATAACTATTGCCAGAATTATTTATTATCAGTAAAGTGTGGATATGAATAATCAAGACCTAGCACAACAAGCCTTAGAAGAATCAGAACGCTCTGATCAATTTGCAGAAACCCTTCAATCTCTTGAGCAGGTTATTGAGCGTAATGCCAATCAACTAGAAGAATTAAAAGAAGAATTAAAAAAACGTCGCTCAATGTTAAAAAGTTATTTCGAGAATGACACGCAGTTAGCTGAAGTAGAAGAACAAGCTTTAGAGTACAAGAGTCAAATTAAAGAAAGAAAAGGCAAGCTTCAGCTAGAACCACAGGTAGTTGACCTCCAGGTTAAGATTAGAGAGTTGAATGAGCGACAAAAAGAAATTCAGGAAACACTCAGCAATCATCTAGTTAACCACCATCGTCTGACCAACGCAACCAGCTTTGATACCAGCGATGGCGATCAATGGGAATACCAAATTCATGCCAAAATAAAAGCCAAGCCTAGAAGTGGCTAGTAGAATTTATTTTCTATTTTTTGGAGGTTATTGAGAGAGACGTTCGGTTAAGTATTCGATTACTCGTGGAGGAACGTTTTTCATTTTCTTGAGGCTGCGAACTTTTTTCTTTAAACGTCGTTTTTGACTATTGACGACGTTTCGTTGTTGAGCCTGCTTAATATTATAACGACGGTCTTTCACCATGGTAACGATGTCAGTAGTCGAAGTGGCTTTTTTGAACCGACGCATTAGGTCTCTAACGTTATCACCTTTTTGTGCTTTGATTACGATTGGCATAATAGATTTTGAATTATACATCAATCCTGAAAAAATGTCAGTCTCGATATGATTTTTTGATCTCCTTGGCTAATTTAGCTAGTTTTTCATCATCAGCACGCTTTGAGTCATTGGAACAAAGAAATCCGGGGTAATACTCAAAGTAGTCATTCATTGTTTTACTTTCAATATTAGCCCATTTGCTCATGTCTTTGGTTCCATGCATGGGAAAAAGTTTGCTGTGAAGGTGATCGACTCCAAAACCTTCAAAAAACATGCCAGTTCGTCTCACGTCTTCAAAATAGTTATCTAAAATATTAGCAACTTTTTTAGTAGCTAAAATTAAGTCTGACAAAACTTGGTCATCTTGAATAAAAGCGTAGCTGTTATAGTGAGTTTTTGGAATGACCACGGTAAATCCCCAAGTATTGGGAAAAATTGATAAAAAAGCCATGTGAGTTTTATTCTCCCAGATCACATGAGCTGGCATTTTTTTTGCGGCTATTTGACAAAAAATACAATTTTTATGTTCCATAGATTTTTTTAACTAAAGTTATTACTTGTTCTAAAGATAGGGGGCTGGGTTTTTGATTTTTATGTTTTTCTGAACCATTAATTAGCATTTTGCCACTTGGATGATAATACCAAGTGCCAGCAGAGTCTGTTTTCAAAATTTCTTCCCAAAGAGGTCTAAGATCGAGATCAATGTCTGGTCTTGTTTTAATTCTAATGTGTCCTCTAGCAGAGTCTTTTCTAATTACCATAACAGAGCCATATTTTTGAGCTAATTTTAGGGTGTTGTCATTCCTAGTTTTTACAGCCATGCAGGTACCGGCGTTAATTTGAAAATATTGAGCCTTAGTTTTTAAGATTTTTTCAGCTTTAATTTGTTGTTTCAGTGAAGAATAGACTCCCTCAATACATAAAAAACCAAAATGAAGCTGAGAATCATCGTTGTGGAGTTCGATAGATTCTATTCCCCGAATAATCTCGTGTAACATAAAGTTATATCGCAGGTGATTTGATTCCGGCCAAAAAAGTTCTCCAAAATGATCAATGTCAGTTACAAATTCAACCAAGAACTGTAAAGATTTATCTTGTTGTAGTTCAGGATGAAGTTGGCAGAGATAATCATAAACTAAAGAAGCAGCACTGCTGTGGTCATGACCCCTTGATGGTTGATGATGATCAAAATTTCCTAAACCGGTATCAACATGCATTACGTCTGAGGGAGAGATTTCTTTTTGACTTAGTTCTGCTTCTGAAATTTTATCTCCTGGGTTCACAAAAGCAAATTTTGCGTCACCATAGTGTTGAGAATCAAAAGTTTTTAATAACCAAGCGGCGCAAATTGCGTCTAAGTCTGGGGCATGATGAGTAACAATTAGTTTTCTAGTCATGAACTGGAGTATACAACAAAAAAGCAACTCACCACAAAAGTCTTCACTCTATTTAAGTTGAGACCAGTTGTAGTGAGTTGTTCCCTCACCGGGTTGTATACATTAATATATGCTATGTTATAAAAAAATCAAAGCAGTAAAAAGGATTGAGTAAGCCGTTTATAATTTTTTCTTCTCAAGAAGGATATTTTTAATATGGGATAAAATAATTTTTGCAATTTTTGCAATAATTTTCAATGGCAGGGTAATAATTTGCCACATGAGCGGCACTGGGTCATCTTCTCCCCTCACCCAAATAGAAATAACCAGCCATTTTTTTTGGTCATCAAGATATTTGCCCATTACATGGATGGTGCGATTGTCTAACGTGCGAATAAATTTCATCTGGTTGGGTTTATCACTGGGCAAAGTTTTTTCAGGATGAGTTAACACTAGCGCCACTTGATGTTGAGAAATAGCGCGTAGCCTCAGTCTATCTAATGCATGATCGGTAAAAATCAAATTTTGATAGTATTTATCCATTGGTTTTTAATCTTTTTATCACCTCTTCTACTTCCAGCAGTTCTGTTTCTGTTTTAGTTCTATGTTTATACTCAACTTTATCTTTAGTTCTGTTTGAAACGACTAATCTCACTGGAATACCAATTAAATCAGCATCGGCAAATTTCGCGCCAGCACTTTCATCACGGTCATCCCACAAAACTTCAACTCCAACCTCACTCAACTGCTGGTAAACATTTTGACCTTGTTTCTCTGCTCCATCAAGTGAGACTAGATGAGCATGGAAAGGCGCCACGACGTCTGGCCAAATAATGCCTTTTTCATCATGATGTTTTTCAATAATTGCAGCCATGGTGCGGCCAATCCCAATTCCATAACAACCCATGTAATATGGTTTTTCTTGACCGTCTTGATCGGTAAAGGTAGCGCCTGACATTAATTTGGTGTAGTGATACCCAAGTTGAAAAATGTTTCCGACTTCTATACCGTGTTTTTCAATTAATTTGCCCTGACCATCTTTGGCGAGAAATCCATCTTGCGCCATGGCAACATCGCCCTCAATTTCATGCTTGAAGTCTCGTCCATAATTTACATTAAAACTGTCAGTAGTTTTTTCTTTTTGTCCACCAATAAAGTTTCTGACAGTTCTCAATGAGTCGTCAGCCACATAGATGACGTTCTCATGGCCCCAAGAATGAACATAGCCAGTTTTAGTACCAATTTTATTCAAGTCTTCCTCAGAGGCATCTTCTAATTGATGCACGGTTAAGTTTGGCTGTTTGTTTAAGAGGTGTTGGAGCTTGATTGGGTTGACGTCAAGATCACCTCTAATGGTGACGATAATTAACTCACTCCGATCTGTTTTATAAACTACATTTTTTAAGAAGTGACTCTCGTCTTTGTCATAATGTTTAACATTATCAGCCATGGTTTGCACCCATTCAGGTTGATCAATGATTTCAAACTTTTTTATTTCTTCATTGGGATTGATTTCGTTGAGTTTAAACTCGGCCACATCTTCATGAGCCGCGTAGCTTTTGTCTGCGCAAACAAAAAATCTACCTTCGCCTAGCTCACATTCTGTCTGAAACTCATGGCAGTATTCTCCCCCAATATAGCCATTATCAGCCGCAACCATGAGAGTTTTTAATCCTAGGCGCTCAAAAATCTTGCTGTAAGTTTTGGCCATCAAGTCATACTCGCGCTTAAAGTCGTTTTCATCTGCATGAAAAGAGTAAGCGTCCTTCATAGTGAACTCTCTGACTCGCAGGAGTCCTCCTCTGGAGCGTAGCTCATCACGAAACTTAGTTGAAAATTGATAGACATTAAAAGGTAAATCACGATAGCTAAGCTGAAAACGCCTCACTAGGTCAACAAACATTTCCTCTGCTGTGCCACCCAGAGCAAATTGTGCTCCGCGCCTATCTTCTAGGGTGGTGAGCTCAAATCCTGCGGAGTTAGTGCGATTAGTCTCTTTCCAGAGTTCCAAAGGATGTAAAATCGGGGTAATCATCTCTTGAGCGCCTGCTCTATCCATCTCTTCCTTAATAACCCGCTTGATTTTCTCATGCACCCGCCAACCCAGTGGTAAAAAGTAATATCTACCAGCAGTTGATTCGCGGATAAAACCACCTTTAGTTAAGTAGTAATGACTCGCAAATTTAGTATCTTTATTTTTATCTTTGGTGGCTTTGCCAAAAAGTTGTGAATATTTCATAGTTTCTCCTTTTTACATCCAATCTCTAAGCGCAGTTGCAAATAATTCGGCACAATCAATTACCGTGACCTTATCGGGTAAGTGTGGATGATGAATTGAATTAGTAATTATAATGGTATCAACCATGGGGGTATTAAGTTTAGATTGAGCATCGGCGGCAAATAAACCATGGGTAACTAAAAAATGAACTTTGTTTGCTCCTGATTTTTTCAAAATTTCAGCTGCTTCTACGACGGTGCCGCCAGAAACACTGACATCATCAAAAACCAAGACAGTTTTATCATTTACATCTCCATGAAGCTCCATCTGAGTAATTTCACCAGTTTGAAGATCACGATGTTTGTCGATATTCACCCAATCGACGCCTAAAGACTCAGCAAATTGCCAGGCTCTCTTGAGCCCTCCAAAATCTGGGCTAGCGACAACAGTTTCTGTTAAGTCGTAAGTATTTTTTGCAAATTTAGTAAATAAATCCAGAGCTGACAAGTGATGAGTCGGGATAGAGAAAAACCCAGCAATACTGGTGTTATGAACATCTAGGATGAAAACTCGTTTGACATAACTGGTGGAAACTAGGTTGGCCACTACTTTGGCTGAGAGGGGCTCTCCTTCTTTAAAGACTTTGTCTTGGAGCGAATAACCGTACCAAGGAATGACGGCGTTAATATGTCGAGCTCCCATTCTTTCTAGCGCATCAGTTAGTAATAAAAATTCCATAATATACTCATCAACTGGTTGGGAAAAGGATTGAACCAAAATAACGCTTTCACCTTGAACGTTGTCAAGAATTTCAATTTGTTTCTCGTCATTAGCATATTTACTGATTTTTACTTTCACTAAATCTATATTTAATAGTTTGGCCAAACTTTGAGCCAGGGGTAAGTTGGAGGATCCAGAGATTAGTTTCATGATTGATATTGTAACAGTTATGGAAAGTTATTGGCTAGAACTGGTTGCTTTGACAGCTACGCTTTGACAGCCACCATAGTGATTACGCCAAAATTTGGTGGTAATGGCAGGTGATCAGCCAAACAGGGCGACCACTGCGATCTTGATGAACTAGGGATATAGTAATTTTCTTGGGTGATTTTAAAATCTTTGAGCAGTGAGTGAAGTTTTTGGGTTGTATAGATTTGCATAAAATCTGTCTGAACATATTTTTTAGCTACTGGGACAGTCAGGAGCAGTCTGCCCTTGGGTTTTAGAAGCGCTAGCATTTTTTGGAGAGCTTTTTTATCAGAGCTTTTTGTATCGCTTTTACCATAGATCGTATCTAGGCCGATATGCTCAAGGGTGGAGATGCAAGTAATTACATCAAATTGATTGGGCTTGAGTTGAGTCTGGCAAATATCTTCTTTTTTAAAAGAAAAGTTGGGGTGAGTTAATTCATACGGACGCATATCAATCCCAGTGACGTTAAAACCCAACGAAGCAAGTTGGATGGGCAAGATGGTTTCACAACAACCCACATCTAGAATTTTTTTATTGATTGATTTTGGTAAATGTTGAAATATAAAAGGATTTTCTATTACTCTTTCATTGATATCTAGCTGGCTGAATTTTTTTCTCCAAGCTGGAGTCACATACATAATGCTTGAGAAAGGTTTAATTCCCATGAGCTGGGCAAGAGGTGTTGTTGTGAGTTGATAGGCAATTGGTGCAGTAATAGGAAAAGGTCGGCGCGGTTGATAGAAGATTTTTCTAAATAGATTAAACACACAAAGATTGTATCAGGTCTAGGGTTTGCTGCTGCATATGAGTTTGCTCAAACTTTTTAAGTGCGATTTTTCTACCCCTTCTGCCAAGTTTTTGGGCCAAATCAGAGTTTAAAAGCAATAGGTTTATTTTTTGACATAAATCATCTGGGTGATGGGGGTTGAAAAACAAACCAGTTTTTTTGTCAATTACAATCTCTTGCTGAGGTCCAGCTCCAGTAGTGATGATTGGTATTCCAGCCATCATGGCTTCAATAGTGGTTATGCCAAAGCCCTCCATCTCCCAGGCTGAGGGAAAAACAAACACTTCGCTGACTGCTAGAATAGCTGTCTTATTTGTCTCTGACACAAAGCCAGTGAAAGTCACCCGATCATTAATTTTTAATTTTTTAGCTAAGTTTTGGTAAATAATTTTTTCTGGACCTGTGCCAATAATAATCAACTGAAGATTTTTTTGTTTAAGTTTGGCAAAAGCTTTAAGTAAAACATCTACCTCTTTTTCAACTGTTAGTCTGCCGACAAAAGTAATCAATTTTTTCAAACCCAGACGTTGATTTTTTTTCCAAGTCCTGCCTCTTTTTTTAATCAGCTTTAGCTTTTTATCGGTTATACAAGGAGTGCCTGGATAAATGGTTGAGATTTTATTATGAGAAACAGAAGTGTTTGCTAACAAAGAAGCTCGTGAGTGTTGAGAGATAGTTGCCACTTGATCGGGAAAAGAACTAGCTAAAAAATAAATTATTTTAGGTAAACCAAAGTTTCGTTTAAAAACTGCCGCAACTGGTCCGTATTCTAGCCAAATTATTTTTAAACCCAAGAGTTTGAAAAACGGCGAAAAAACCAATCTCTCTGTAAAGCCAGGAGTATAAACGATGACTTGATCAAATTTTTTATTTAGGTCAGAGAGAATTTCTATTACCCAGATTATTGCCAATGGAGCTTGAAAAAAAAATTTAACTGCACCTCGCAGATTGCCAATCAAATCTAATCTAAATGGTAGATTAATGATGCTAAATTGTTTTTTATAATTAGTAGAGATCTGATGATTAAAGGTTGCAAGATAGATAGAAAAACCTTGTTGAGATAGAAATTCTAAATTTGAAAGTAAGTACTGTTCGCCTCCGCCAAAGCCAGGACTATCGAGAATAGAAAAAATTGCTATTTTAGACTTCATGCTTGAAGTAACTTCAAACCTTGCTGTTTATCTTTTTCTAGTTGTTTTTTTAAAACATTCAGGTCTGAGATGTCTTGTGGAGGTCGAATAAATGCTAGGAGCCTAACTTCTAGGATGTGATCATAAATAGTTTGATCAAAATGATAAATATAGACCTCGAAGATATTGGTTTTCTCGCCCAAAATGTATCGTGGTCCAAAGTAGGCTAAGCAGTTTAGGTTTTGGTATCGACTCTTATCTTTAAAATAAACATCGCATCGGCCAGCATAAACCCCGGGTTTAAGGGCCGTTTCCCTGGGAGTTCGGTCAAGATTGGCAGTGGGAAAACCTAGTTTACGACCATTTTTTTGACCAGAGATGACTTTTCCAGAAAAAATGAAAGGTTGCATATTAATCCTTGTGTTGTGGTGCTCCTATTAGCCCACATTTTTTATATTTTAATCCGCTTCCACAAGGACAGGGATCATTGCGACCCACTCTAGCTTTTATTAAACTTGATCCCGGAACTCGAGTTTGAGCTTGGGCTGATCCCAAAGCTGACGCTAGATCCGACAGATTTCCTTGAGTTGAAGAGGGCTTGGTCTGAGTAGTAGATAGAGTGGCATCTCGTACTTCTTTAGTGAGTGGTTCGTGAATATCCTCTTTTTGTTCGATGATCTGAGTTGGGTCAACTCTAATTAGTTGGGGAATACCCAGCTGAATTCTAAAAATTCTGTTGGCAATGGAACTCTCAATGGAGTTAATCAGTTGCTCAAACATGGTAAAGGCCTCTTTCTGGTATTCAGATAGCACGGTCTGTTTGTCACCACGTAGCCAGATGCCGTCGCGCAGAGATTCAATCTCATCTAAGTGATCCATCCATTTTTCATCCACTGTTGATAGGGTTACAATTCGTTCCATTTGTCTCATTTGTTCCTTGCCAACGACCTTTTCTCTTTTTTGATAGGTTTGCTCAATAATTTCCATTAATTTTTGTTGAATCTCATCCGCTTGGGTTAATTCAGATAAAGTTTTTTGTAGAGCTTTTTGGGATTTATCATCAAATGGAATTATTTTAATAAATTCATTGACGAGAATTTCATATTCTCCATCTGAAAAATCTTGAGGTGCGTGCAGACTAACTAGAGTTTCAATCTGACTGTGTAAATAGTCCATAATCTGAGGTTTAAGATTTTTTTCTTGAGAATTATCGGCTGTTTCTAACAATCGTCTACGACGTTTGTAAACAATGTCGCGTTGTTTATTCATCACATCATCAAAATCAACCAACCGCTTTCTTTGATCAAAAAAGAATCCTTCTACTTTAATCTGAGCTGATTCAATGGCTTTGCTAACCATGCTGTGCTCAATCGGCTGGTTTTCCTCAATCTTTAAAAAATCCATCATTTTTGAAATCTGTTCACCACCGAAAATGCGCATAATCTCATCTTCAAGAGACAGGAAAAAAAGCGAGCTACCTGGATCACCCTGACGTCCAGAACGGCCTCGTAATTGGTTATCTATTCGTCTGGATTCATGTCTCTCCGTGCCGATAATGTGTAATCCTCCCGCCGCAACTACTGCATCGTGAGCCTTTTCCCATTCTTTGAGAGCTTGCTGGTAGGCTTTGTCTTTATGCCCTTTGCCATCTTTGCGTCTATAATCTTTTAGCTCTGGTTTAGCTCCCCCCAAGACGATATCAACACCACGGCCAGCGATATTAGTGGCAACCGTGATAGCGCCCTTTTTACCAGCATCAGAAATAATAAAAGCTTCTTTTTCGTGGTTTTTGGCATTGAGTATCTGGTGGACGATCTTTTTTCGTTTGAGAAAATTAGAAATGATTTGATTGTTCTCAATAGATCGCGTCCCAATTAGAATTGGTCGGCCTTTTTGGTGAATCAGCTCAATTTCCTTAACAATAGCCGAATACTTAGCGGCTTGAGTTTTATAAACCACGTCAGACTTATCTTCACGGATGAGAGGTTGGTTGGTGGGAATGACTAAAACTGAGACGTTATAAATTTTATTAAACTCTTCTGCTTCAGTGGCGGCTGTGCCGGTCATGCCAGACAGTTTTTGATACATGCGGAAATAATTTTGAATGGAAATGGTAGCAAGAGTTCGAGATTCTTGTTGAATTGGCACGCTCTCTTTAGCTTCGATGGCTTGATGAAGACCATCGGAATAACGCCGGCCATACATGAGCCGGCCAGTGTGCTCATCTACGATAATCACCTGATTTTCGCGGACGATGTACTCTTTGTCCCGGTGATAGAGGGTTTTAGCTTTTAAAGCTGCTTCCACATGGTGAATAGTATCAAAGCTTTCTTCATAGAGATTATTTACTTCAAGTTTTTGCTCTATACGTTTAACTCCAAGATCAGTTAAAGTAGCGGTTTTAGCTTTTTCATCAAGTTTAAAGTCAGTCTCTTTAGATAAAGAGCGTACGATTTTGGCATACTTGAAGTATTTGTCAGTAGAATCAGCGTCTGGGGCAGAAATAATGAGTGGTGTGCGCGCTTCATCAATGAGGATTGAGTCAGCTTCGTCAACAATGGTGTAATGGTGGGGATGATCTTGACGCTGGACCATCTGTTCTAAGCTCTGGACCATATTATCTCGAAGATAGTCAAAGCCAAATTCGTTATTAGTGCCATAGGTGATATCAGCTAAATAGGCTTGTTGACGAGTGATTTTTTCAAAATGTTCTAGACGCTCATCGCCTCGATCTTCACTATCAATCTTGGGGTTATAGAGTTTGGCTTGGTCATGGATAATGACTGCCGTAGAAAGACCCAAGAAATGATAAATCGGTCCCATCCAGCCACAGCCAATTTCAGCAAGATAATCGTTGACGGTAATTAAGTGTGCGCCTTTACCTAGGAGAGCATTCAAATAAAGTGATGAAGTCACAGAAAGAGTTTTACCTTCGCCGGTTTTTTGTTCAGTAATGGTGCCGTGATGCAGGGCAATACCGGCTAAAAGTTGGACGTCAAAATGACGCATATTAAGTAAACGACGAGAGACCTCGCGGACGGTGGCAAAAGCTTGGGGAAGAATTTCGTTAATAATGGTTTGCTCATCTTTGCCCCGATCTCTTTCTTTTTGAATGATTTTTTTAAATTGGGCTGTTTGTGCAGCTAATTTAGAGTCGGAGAATTTTTTAATCTTAGGCTCGAGAACATTAATCTGCTCTACTACCGCAGAGTACTTGCTTAGCGTTTTTTGGTGTTGATCAAAAAGTTTGGTAAAAAACTTGAACATAGCGAGGGCTCATTATCGCAGAAAACAGGCTGATTATCTAGAAATATTATCTTTTCCAAGATATTGGGTTAATACATCTGGTACATTAATAGATCCATCTTTTTGCTGATAGTTTTCAATAACTGCGGCTAATAATCTGGGAGTGGCAGCGACGGTATTGTTTAGGGTGTAGACATACTTCAATTCGCCATTTTTATCTTGATAGCGAATATTGAGCCGACGTGCTTGGAAATCTAGAAAATAGCTGGATGAGTGAGTTTCTCGATATTTTTCTTGGGCGGGAAACCAGGTTTCGATATCATATTTTTTACGTTGTCCGGCCCCCATGTCACCGGTACACATAATGAGCACCTGATAGGGTAAATTGAGATCTTGGAGAATCTTTTCAGAGATATCAGTAATTTTTTCGTGCCACTTTCTGGTTTCTGTTTCATCAGCGACTGTATAAACTACTTGTTCGACTTTATTAAACTGATGAACACGAATTATTCCTTGAGTATCTTTGCCATAGGAGCCAACTTCTCTGCGAAAGCAGGGTGAGATCCCCACCATTTTGATTGGCAAATCCTTTTGGGCGAGAGTCTCCCCTTGGAGGTAAGCGGTTAAAGCCACCTCAGCGGTGCCGGCTAAGTGAGTTCCGTCTTGAGTCGTATAGTGATCTTCTTCTCCCCAGGGGAAATAGCCCGTACCAATTAAAGCTTCTTTTTTTACTATCGCCGGTGCAGTCATCGGGGTAAAACCATGCTCAATCATGATTTTTAAAGCGTATTGTAAGAGAGCTTGTTCTAAAAGTACGGCTTCGTTTTTTAAAAAGTAAGAACGAAAGCCGCCAATTTTAACTGCTCGTTGTGTGTCAAGTAAATCTAAATTAGCCATTAGTTCTTGATGGGGTTTGGGGGTAAAATCAAATTTCGGTTTATCGCCAACCTGACGCACAACCACATTCCCTGATTCATCATGACCAACTGGGACATCTTGAGCTGGAATATTTGGGATTTGGAGCATTAGATCAATGAAAGCCACCTCAGTTTTTTTAAGCTCAGGTTCAATGTTTTTAAGTTGTTTTTTGCACTCACGACCTTGATTCATATCTTCTTCGTTAGGCTTACTGCCGGCTGTAACCTGAGCCTTAATTTTGTTGGCGTTTTGATTGATTTGTTGACGAATATCTTCAACTTTAATAATCAATCCACGACGTTTTTCATCTATCTGTAGTAATTCATTTACTACAGCTGGATTAAGTTGTTTATCACTGGCAGCCTGTTTGACTATTTGGGGATTTTTGCGAACGTAGTTAATATCTAGCATGGTTTCCTTTTATTTATTATAAACTTCAATTAAGAACTGGATATGTTGTGCTGGTTCCTCCTTAATAAATTCAAAGCCTTTGGCGACGTCTTCTCTACTTACCCCGGCGGCGAAAGATGCATCTTTCAATTTTTTGAGGATTTTGCCAGCTTTTATCCCGGCAAAACCATTGGGGCGCATAAGTGAATAAGCATGCATAAATCCCAATAACTCATCGCAAGCAAATAAATAACGTTCAAGTTTTGTTTGTGGGTCTTTTCCGGTTCTAAAGGGAGCGTGACTAAGAACTGCATTCTTAAGTTCTGGTGGATAATCAGTTAAAAATTCATTTACCGCTTTATTAGGGTGTTCGTCGGGATATTGCTCCCAATCCAAATCATGCAGTAACCCAGTCTGGTACCACAGCTCAAAGTTTTCATCAAATTTTTGTGCATAGGCCTCTAGTGCAGAGGCCACCATCCTACAATGATGGCGCAGTGCTGGGTTATCAATATATTTTTTTAATAATTGTTGCGATTGCTCGCGAGTGGGAAGATTCATAGTTACTTTCTAGCTTCAACAATACCAGCTATTTCAACCGTACCGCCACAGTATTTTTGGATGATTTCAATTACTTCTTGCAGGCTTTGCTCTACTTGATGGCGAGAGATGTCATAAACTCCCTCTAGATTAATCCATAAGTTCTTAGTTTTTTCATTAACCCTTGTTCTAACAGCATCGCGGTAGTTAAAATCGAGATTGTAAGCCCCAACTTGATCAAAGTAACAGATTTCACCTTTTTTAATCACAGTGAGTTTATCATCCCCAATATACAAAGTCTGCTCTCCTCCTTGAGCAAGATCTAATCGAGTGGGTTTTTTAATTTCATCTAGATTAAAAGCACCAGCTGAAATACGGTTTTTCATTACAATTAGGTTATAAGCATCAACACAGGTGTTAATGGGTTCAAATGTTTCTCCTCTAGCGGCTCGTCGCAGGAGCGCTTCTGGGCTGGGACGACGCGAGCCAAGATCAACTCCGGTCTCTTTGTAGATTTGATGATAGCTTTGAACTTCAGCATACTGACTAATTTCTTGGATGGGCATGTTTTTGACAGTTTGTAAGAAAAGGTTAATTTCTTTAGTTAAATCTGGATGCTGTTTTTCAATAGTGACTCCAGAAATAATTGCCAGTCCCACAGTAACTGAAGGGAAGTTATTTTTTACTTGGCTGCTAATGCTAAAGATATTTGTATCTATGAGTTCTGCAAATAAATATTCTTCCACAAGTTGAGCATCAGTAGTTAATTGAGCGATGCGTTCTTGAAGTAGGTCTGGATCTACTGAAAGCAGTAACCACGCAGCCCTAGGGCCAGATGTTTTTCCCAGTAAGCTAAGATAAATTGCCGCAAAGCCCTGTTTTGTACCAATGGAGTCTTTAGCTAGATTATAAATGGTCTGTTGTAGTTCCTGCGGGTTCCAATTTTGGGAGTTTTTAAGTTGCACTATTTTTTCAAAAAATTTAATTTGTTCAGGGCTTATTGCTTTAGCTCCTAAAGGCAGCTTTTTTAGAGGAGTGAGTTGATATTCTTCCGGAGCATAGTTTTTTGCCCACATATGAGCATAGTGCTGTCTGTTACGCAATTCTTCTAATTCTTGTTGGGTTAATTTGTCACCTTTTATTTCTTCAAACTTGTCAACTAAGCTAATTTCGGGATGTTGCATCCATAAAGCCACATCGCGGAAACGCGGTAAAAACTGAGGCGTTAATACTTCTTTAATCTGCGATAATTCAAAAGCTCTGCCCAAACGTTGATCGCCTTCTTCTTGACCCCAATAAATTCTGGCACCCTGATCGTAACTATCAAACAAATCTGGAATTGACATGGTTTGCGGATCAAAATCGATTACGCTTTTATAGTGCACGTTGGTAAATAAATAACGACCAATTTCTGGAGGAAATAGTTGAGTAAATTCACGAGCAGATGTTCCTAGGCCTTTACTCGAGCTCATTTTAGCTCCACGAATTAAAATCCACTCATAGGGAATATCAAATGGGTTGGGAATGTCATAGACTTGCTCGCAAATGGCTTTGGCCATATCGCGAGATCCTCCTGCGCTGGAATGATCTTTGCCGGCCCCTTCAATATTTACTCCCAGACTAGCCCAATGAGCAGGCCAATCTACTTTCCAGAGTAGTTTACCAGTACCGCCAAAGGGACTGATTTTTCCGCGGTGACCACAACCCTTGGCCCAGTTAACCTTATTGGGTTGACATTCGTAGGTGACTTTTTCCCCATCCCAGGTAGTTACTAAAGTAGTACCTACCTTACCGCACTTCTCACAAATAACCTGGAAGGGATACCAGTTTTTAGGCAGATCATAGTCAGCTATCTCGCGGTAAATTTTCTCCATTTTATCTACATTATTTAGAGCAGTTTTGATTACTTTATCCATTTTTCCAGACTCATAGAGTTCATGACTCCAGATAATTTTTTGATCACAACCGAGTCTACGGAAAGCATCGATAAAATCAGAAGCATAAAACTGCGCAAAGCTAGTTGCTTGTCGATATTTTTCTTTTTCTTCTTTACTGGCTTGACTAAAATCAATACCAGATTTCTCTAAAGGGGGAGCTGGAATTTGATACAAGGGTTTGCCTATGTGAGTTTTGTACTCGTCTCTATCTAGATATACGGGCAAGCCATCCATGGGGTCCATATCGTTAAAGATATAGGTACTAGTCACAGATGGATCTTGTAACTGTAAAACTTTAGCGACTAAATCATGTAACAAAACCCCTCGTAAAGCTCCAACGTGGACTCTCCCAGAAGGGGTTTTCATATCATCCACGCGTAAGTTATTAATGCCAAGTTTTTGCTGCCATTTAAAAATTCTTGGTGCAAGTTTATCTGCCCAATGAGGTGATTGCAGTGGTTGTGAATTTTTATTATTCATATCAAAACTTCTTTATTCTAACAAAAAACCCCGCGGTTTCGGCGGGGTGTTATTTATTTTTGTATTTCTTTATTTTATATCTGTAATAACATAGGTGATTTCTCCCGCCGGGGCTTGATATGCAACTTCGTCCCCCTTCTTGTGACTCATGAGGGCCTTGCCCAAAGGAGAGACGCTGGAGATTTTGCCTTCAATAGGATTAGCTTCATATTCACCCACAATCTGAAAAGTTCTCTTTTTAGTTTTTTGGTCTTTAAAATGAGCTGTGACCTGAGAACCCATGCCTACGGTATTTTTACTTTTGGTAGCTTTAACAATTTTAGCTTTTTCTAGGATTTCTTCAATTTCACCAATCCTAGCATCAATCAGATCTTTATCATTACGAGCATCATGGTATTCAGAGTTTTCAGAAAGGTCACCATATTCTCTAGCTTCGACCACGCGTTTGATGGCCTTAGGTAATTTATCATTAATAAGCTCATTAAGCTCAGCCCTGAGCTCTTCATAACCCTCTTGGGTTAATTCAATAGTTTTTTGGTCTTTTTTGTCGTTCATAAATCCTGTTTAGTATAAAGATTTAAGATTAGAATGCAAGCGTAGAATGACGTCTTCTTTTAGCTACTTTCAATTCTAAAATTGCTTTTCGCAGATCAGCTTCGGCTAGTTTAAAATCTTTTTCTGAAGATTTATCTTTCATGGCTTCCTGAGCTCGTTTTTTAGCTTCTTCTACTTTATTGATGTCAATATCTTCTGCGCGAATAGCACTGTCTGCTAGGACAGTGACTTGATTTTGGTTAACATCTAGAAATCCTCCGGTGATAGCAAAAACCTCGTTTCGAGTTCCTGAGGTTAGAATTAGCTCTCCTGCTTCAAGAGAAGCGAATAAAGAAATGTGCCCGGGCAAAATACCAATTTGACCGGTCATGCTAGGAACTAGCACCATATCAACCTCTTGACTTAAAAGTTGTTGTTCTTGTGAGATGACATCAAGACTAAGTTTATTAGACATTTTTCGCTATATCGATTACTTCATCGATGGTTCCTGATAAATAGAAAGCTTGCTCGGGTATTTGATCCATCTCGCCCTTAACAATCTTTTTAAAACCCCTAATAGTTTCTTCAATTGACACGTAGCGACCAGATCTGCCGGTGAACTGTTCAGCCACAAAGAAGGGCTGAGTTAGGAAGCGTTGAATTTTTCTAGCTCGAGTAACAATCATTTTATCCTCATCAGATAACTCATCGATGCCTAAAATAGCGATAATGTCTTGCAGATCCTTATACCTTTGTAAGATTTTTTGTACATCTTTAGTGACTTGATAGTGTTCTTCTCCCACAATATCAGGTGACAAAATTTTAGAAGATGAAGCCAGAGGGTCAACTGCTGGATAAAGTCCCTGTTCTGATAAGGCGCGTTCTAATGCAATACTTGAATCAAGGTGAGCAAAAGTAGTGACCGGAGCTGGATCGGTGTAGTCATCGGCGGGTACATAAACAGCCTGGAAAGAAGTAATAGAGCCTTTTTTGGTGGAGGTGATTCTCTCTTGCAGGGCTGCCATTTCAGAAGCTAGTGTGGGTTGGTATCCCACAGCGGATGGAATACGACCTAATAAAGCTGAAACTTCAGAGCCGGCTTGGGAAAATCTAAAAATATTATCAATAAATAACAATACGTCTTCACCTTTTTGATCTCTAAAGTATTCTGCAAATGTGAGGGCGGTCAAAGCCACTCGCAGACGAGCTCCAGGCGGTTCGTTCATCTGGCCAAAGACCATGACGGTATTTTTAAGCACTCCTGAATCTTGCATTTCTAATAAAAGATCATTGCCCTCACGAGTTCTTTCACCTACTCCAGCAAAAACTGAGTGACCGGAATGTTCTTCAGCAATGTTTCTGATTAGTTCTTGAATAATGACAGTTTTACCCACTCCGGCTCCACCAAAAGCGGCTACCTTGCCGCCTTTCGCAAAGGGACAGATTAGATCAATAACTTTGATTCCAGTTTCGAGCATTTGGGCTTGAGGATTAATATCTTTAATCTGGGGTGGTTTGACATGAATGGGATAAAGAGTTTCTTGCTCAATCTTGGCTTTGCCATCAATTGTTTCACCTAGAACATTAAAAACTCGGCCCAATGCATTTTTTCCAGCCGGAACAGCAATGGGCTTGCCTGTGTCAAAAACCTCTAGATTGCGTTGCAATCCATCAGTTGAGCCCATGGCAATGGTTCTGACTTCATGACCTCCCAAAAATTGCTGAACTTCTAGGATGAGTTTTTCACCATTGGCTTTAGTGACCTCTAAAGCGCTATAGATTTCTGGCAGGTGTTCTTCAAACAAGACATCAACAACTACGGAAACAATTTGAGTAATGCGACCATTTTTTTTTGATTGATTTGATTGAGATGAAGATTTTGGTTTCATATTTTTTAATTGCCTTTTTATTACATTACCATTCTTGCGCTGAAAGCATCTAGCAACTCGCTAGTAATTTTTTGTTGACGGAGCTGATTGTATTCTAATGAGAGATCTTTCACAATCTCGGTCGCGTTATCATGAGCATTCTTCATTGCCACCATTCTGGCGGAATGCTCACTGGCAGTTGATTCTAAGACGACGTGATAGAGATATAACCCCAAATATTTGGGCAGCAACTGATCAAAAATAGTTTCTGCACCCGGTTCAAAAATATAATCTTTGTGGAATTCAAATTTGACGTATTTTGATTCTTCTCCCTTCATAATTTCATCAAAAGATGTATCAATATCTGCTTTTTCAATCGGTAGCAGTTGTCTAACCGTCAGTCTTTGAGCAATAGTAGACACAAACTCCATAAATACGATAAAGATTTTTTGATATTGACCAGTTTTGAAGCTTTCCAAAATGATGTTATATAAGGGTATAATGTCAGAATATCTTGGTTTATCACCATAATTTGAGAATTCAGCCAGCAGGAATCTCTGAGTTTTCAAAACATGCTCCTTAGCTTTTTTGCCAACAGTAACGAAATCCATTTTGATATTTTTTAAGTTAGTTTTTTTTTGGGTAAAACTGCGTTGCCATAGCTCCAAACCACGATAAAGATTGCTATTTAGTCCACCGCATAATCCTTTGTCTGAAGATAAAACCACGACTAGGTATTTTTCCTGAGCTTCTTCCTTTGAGTTAAGTGTTGGACTGGGAGTTGCTAATAAAAAATGACTGACGTCATCTTTTACGATTTCAATTATCCCAGTTAAGATCTGTCTCATTTTTTCTGTGTAGGGACGGCTAGACAGGGCACTTTCTTGGGCAAAACGCATCTTTGAAGCCGCCACCATCTCCATGGCTTTAGTGATCTGAGAAATATTGGTGGCGCTTTTGATGCGTCTTTTAATAATTTTGGTTGAGCTCATGCCTTAGAATCTTTTTTTATTGTTGTTTTTCTTCTTAAGACTCGATTGAGTTCTCTGCAAATAGTTCTGGATTTAATTCATTAAATAGTTTGGCAGCCTCTCCCATTGTTTTAATGATTTCATCTGAAAGTTTAGCTTCTTTTTCAATCGTGGTCTCAAGCTTATTGTACTTAACACCAATAAACTCTATAAATTTCTTTTCCCAAGCTTTAACCGTTTCAACTGCTACCTTGTCCAGATATCCATTGGTTACTGCCCAAATAATTAAGATTTGTTGAGCCACGGGCATGGGTTCTTCCCAACCCTGTTTTAAGATTTCAGTGATTCTGGCCCCACGATCTAGCTGGGCCCTGGTTTGAGGATCTAAGTCTGATGAAAATTGAGCAAAGGCCGCTAGCTCGCGGTACTGAGCTAAATCTAGTCTCAACTTCCCTGCGACCTGCTTCATGGCTTTAGTTTGGGCTGATCCCCCCACTCGTGAAACTGATAAGCCTACGTTAACCGCCGGTCTAATTCCAGCATAAAATAAGTCTGATTCTAGGTAAATTTGTCCATCAGTAATAGAAATAATGTTGGTAGGAATATAGGCCGAAACATCTCCGGCCTGAGTTTCAACAATTGGCAAAGCCGTTAATGATCCACCCCCATTTTTTTTGTTTAAACGACAGGCACGTTCTAATAATCTGGAGTGAAGATAAAAGACGTCGCCAGGATAAGCCTCTCTGCTCGAGGGTCGATTCAGCAAAAGCGACATTTCTCGATATGCCCAGGCATGTTTGCTGAGATCATCATAAACTACCAGCACATCTTTGCCTTGCTCCATAAAGTATTCACCGACAGCGCATCCGGCATAAGGAGCAAGATATTGTAAGGGAGCTGGTTCGGAACTTGTTGCCGCTACGATAATGGTGTGATCCATGGCACCAAACTTTTTTAATGTTTGGGCTAGTTGAGCAGCAAAAGCAGCCTTTTGACCGATGACTACATAAATGCAGATCAAATCTTTACCTTTTTGGTTAATAATCGTAGTAAGGGGAATAGCTGATTTACCAGTGCTTCTATCCCCGATGATCAGCTCTCTTTGACCACGACCAATGGGGATCATGGAATCAATAGACTTAATCCCAGTTTGAACAGGAGTGCTCACTGGCTGGCGAGTAATTACCCCAGGAGCAATTTTTTCTAGTGGCTGAAACTGCTTCGCCTCTATGGGTCTTTTATCATCCAACGGTATACCCAGGGGGTTAATAATTCTACCAATCATGGAATCAGCAACGGGGATTGATAAGACCTGACCAGTGGTGGAAGCCTCATCACCTTCCTTGAGGTGGCGGTAGTCACCTAAAATCACTACTCCGACAGAGTCTTTTTCTAGGTTAAAAGCCAGAGCCTTAGTTTTTTGTGGCAAGTTGATGATTTCACCAAGAGCAACATCATTGATGCCAGCAATGGTCGCAACGCCATCGCCCACTGTAATAACTTGGCCAATGCTTTTAGTTTTAAACTCTAGCTCACAAGCGCCAATGGCTTGCTGAATTTGTTTGGCAATGGTTTGGATATCAGTAGTATCAACTTTAGGTTTTTTATTAGGCATAGATTAAGGTCTCTCTTATTTTTTCTAAACGATACTGCAACGAAGCATCAATAATTTTATTACCAACTTTAATGATGAGTCCGCCCAGAATGCTTTTGTCTATTAGATAAGAAATCTTCATAGAGTGGTTAAAGTTTGTTTGAAGATACTCAATAATTGATTCTTTCTCAGCTTGTTTGAGCTCGACACAAGAAATTACTTGAGCTACATTCTGTTTTTCCTTCATCCAACTTTGTTTTTGTTGGATGTGAGTCAGTTGTGCCAGTTGGTTAATTTGACCTGAATCTTCAAGATACTTGATAAATCCATTAGCTATCTGCTGGATCTTTTTATTTTTTGATTTCATTTATTTTTTCAAAGTTTTTTTAACATTTTAAGCTCTTGATCAATGATGAGATGTTGATCTTTAGTCGTTAGAGTTTTACTTAAGATGGTCTGGGTGGTGCTGATCACCAAATCGCCAATGCGATACTTCATTTTAGCCTCCTCATCCTTGAGTTTTTCTTTGAGGTTTTCAAACTCCTTATCAACCAGTTCTTGTGCCTGGGTCTTGGTATCTTGGAGCAGTTCTTTAGATCTTTGGTCAGCTTGCTTTTTGGCTTGATTTAAGATTGCAGTAGCCTCTTTTTCAGCCTGGAGCTTAATTTGTTTTTCAAACTCGCCTAGTTTAGCTTTATCTTCAAGATTTTTTTCCGCTGCTTTTATACCATCTTGAATTTTTTGATTCCGTTGCTCCAGAATTTTAATGATTGGTTTGTAAAGGAATCTATTTAAACCCCAAATCAGGACACTAAAATTAATGATTTGAAATAGTAGCTGATACCAGTGGATTTGCATATTTTTAAACGAATTTTAATATTAGAGCTACTACCAATGAGTAAATAGCAATTGCTTCAGCAAAAGCCACACCCAAAATCATGACAGTCTGTACTTTAGAAGCGGCTTCGGGATTGCGACCGATTGCTTCTAGGGCTTTGGAAACAATTAATCCAATAGCGATAGCGGGAGCCAAGCCACCAAAGGCAATGGTTAAACCAACGATCATGTTGGTGTTATTGGCTGTAGTTTGTACTGCTTGCTGGGCCGCTTCAACGGCGATATCTGCACTCATATTTTCTCCTTATTTAATATAATTATTAATGACTTTTTGCTGTAGCTATGTTGATAAATACTAGAGTCAGTGTTGCAAAAACTAAAGCTTGAATAAAGCCGACAAATAGTTCTAGGCCAATAAAAGGTAAAGGCACAAATAGCGGTAATAAAAAGGCGATTACCGCCAGTAAGACTTCGCCGGCAAAAATATTACCAAAGAGACGAAAAGAAAAAGACATAATCCTAGCAAACTCACTTACTAACTCAAGAATTCCCACAAAAAAGTTGATTGGGTTAGAGAAATTAATGAATTTTTTAAGATAATCGCTGCCCAAGCTTTGAATGCCAAATATTTGAATCATAAATACGGCCACAAGCGCTGTGCCTAGGGTAATATTAAGGTCAGCTGTGCCACCTCTAAATAGTGGTACGAAGGCCTGACTGTTGTGAATCTGGATGGTTTCTACACCAGGGAGTAGTCCAGCCCAGCTAGCAAACATGACAAATAGAAAAATTGAAGCAAAAACAGGAAAAAATTTTCCCGCTTTGTGCGGGGTTATAGTCTGGGCAAATTCGTATAGAGATTCGATAAGAGCTTGAATGATTAAGCTTAGATGAGATGTTTTTTTTTGGTTACGATAAAATTGATGTGCAATTGTTAGCAGAAAAATTGTTGTTAGCAGGCTAACCAGCATCGAGCTAGTAAAGCCAAGCTTTCCTAAATAAAAAATCGGCTCTGCCGATATCGAAATATGCAGCGCTGTCATTCCCTCTTTCTTGGTTTAATTTGAGTTTGCTTTGAAAATACCAGGCTAACTCCTATCTGTCAAGTTTTATTATTAATAATTTAATAATCTTTGATGCTGTCTTTAAGCTTAAAGCCGAGCCTTTTTTCCATTATATCGATTAATTTAATAGCTGTGTTTCGAGATTCTGGCCAAGCAGAATATTGATAGTGCATTAAGATATCTAAGAGCATTTTAGTAGTTTCTGTGGGTAAAGGGAATTTATTACAGTATTGGTTGCGGTGCTTAGTGCTCCCAGAGAATGCTAACGAACCAGTATTTTGATCATCTTTTTTAATTTCCTTAATTAATTTTATTTTAGTTAGCTCTTCGAGCTTTTCTTCACGTAATCTCGCTACTTCATCAAAATGCGTGCGGAGAATTCGGCCCACTCCTGAAATAATTGCATCATGCACTATGGGTGACGGTTCACCTTTAGAGCCCAAATATGTGACCCGAGAAAAAACAATTTTTTTCAGTCCAGTGAGACTTAACTCCATTTCATCAATGAGAGAATTTTGAAAAATGCTGCCCAAAAGAGAATTTACAATATTACTGCGAGTTTTGTGACTATCTATGTTTTGAGCATTGATATCAGGATCCAATGCCCAATTAGTGAGGATACCAATGATCTCTGTGCGCTCTTGTCTACCTTTTTTAGTGTTTAAATTGACTTTCAAAAACAACGAAACTTGTTTATCTACGTCTGAGGGTAAAATACAAGCAGCTTTTTCTTTTTCTCTTGCTTTGACAATTTCAACTCTTCCTTGGAGGAACTCTTCACTAGCCTTTTCTCCAAATATAGAGGCCATAAATTCGTAGCGAGGAAGCCAGTTTCTACCAAAAGTAATTCGTAGGATAGGATCAAGGCGTAGCCAAACGTAAGTTAAAAATAAGAATAACTTTTTAATTGATCTCATACTGAATTATAATTTATCCCCGCTTTTTATTTTGCCAGGACAATTACGGCATCATGTTCGTTTTTGGGGTCTTCAGTTTCTTTACTAGATCTGTAGGAAAGTTTTAAGTCAGTGGTTTTTTCTAAAACTGTAATAAGAGTTTGGTTTTCTTCATTTAATAGCACGTATGTTCCTGGAGTATAATCGCCTTTGGCGTTACTGGCTTTAACAGTCCCAAACTTATCTGCCGTCAATTTATCAGCCGTTTCTCCAGCGTAGCCTGCTTTAGTCGTGGCATTAACCACGAGGATAGAAAGCTCTGCTTTATTCACCTCAGTTGTGGGTGACGGCGAAGGAGAAGTGCTTGGAGAGGGGCTTGGTGACAGGGTAGTTTCTATAACTGGAGGGATTGATTCTTCCGGGACAGATGATTGAGTTAATTGTAAAACACCCAATCCAATTCCTATTCCAATCCCAACCGTGGCAAAGAAAACAGCTAAGGTAACAAAGACCATTTTGAGCATGATTTTAGTTTGATCTTTATTTTTGATCACTTTCTTGGGTACTTCAGGCGTTGTTGGGGATGCTTTTTCCATTGGCCTTTCTCTATTTTTATCTGGTTGAGATTTTGTTTCAGTTTCAACTGTTTTACCATCGTCATTTTCACCATCTGTTTTAAGACTTTCAAGCAGGGCTTCAATCTCATCGTCTTCGTCTTCATACTCTTTGGAAGTTTTTTCTGGAGTTAAGTCAGGCCTAGTAGGCTTTGTTGGGGGTGAAGTTTCCTTGTTTTCTAGGGCAATCTCTTCTTGCTCCCCATCTTTACTAGTGTCCTCTGGTTTTTCTGGTCGTTTCTCTTTTATGGGCTCAGTTTTTTGTGGTTTGGGCAAGTCTGATTCTGACTCATCTTTTATCTCGTCTTCTGAAACATCAATCGTGGCTCCCTCCGGGGCTTTACCAAGTTCAAATTGGGGCACGGGATAATCGCTGATAGATAAAGTCCTCATGCCGGCCTCGATAGTTTTTTGGACATAAGAGGGCATCTTGTTATCTTCATTTTGTTTACTGGCCAATTGTTGAATCGGCAAAGTATCGCTTAAATGCTCCTTGAGTTTTTCTTCTACCAATTCATTACTGAGTAGATAAATTGTTTGGATGCTAGGCTCAGCACCCTTGAGTGTTTTGATGGTTTCATAAATGTTCTCTACCTCATCAACTTTAGCCTGATTAGCTTGATCAACTCCAATATAATGAAGGGCTACATAAAGCATTGAGTCGATCTGGATTACGCTAATAGAAGGCTCAAGTGACACTAGTGATTTAATACTCCAACTTAATGGCGAAATGCTTTTAATTTTGATTTTAGTTTGTTCAGCCGATATTTGGAGAGGTTCGATTAATGATTTTTCTAGAGCTGATAGCTGAATTTTCGTAATATCTCCATATTGAGTCAGAACAGTGGTATCAGTTTGGTGAGAGTCAACACTAATGCCCAATTCTGGGAGTAATTTTTCTGTTAAATACTCTTTAATTTTAGCGTCTGATTTTTCTTTGACGCTGACAATAGTATTGGTGAATAAAAAATCAGGCAAAATGAGCTGATATTCTTCTGGGTCAATTTTTTTAAATAGTTTAAAAATATTCTCGGCGATAAACTCGTTATCATCCATATACTCGCCGTTTATTTGACGAAAAGAAGAGATAGTAAAAGTTGAGGGTTTTTTGCCTGGTAGCAGCTCTGCCAAGTAAGCTACGTCAGGCATGATATATAAAAGTTTGTGAGTGTTTAGCATTTAAGGCAGACCAATATAATATCTGATTCTGGCTATAGTATGCAGGACAATGGCGTGTCTTGGCAAGCAGAGATTAAATAGTTTCGTTTGCGAACTCAGGCAGATAAAATGGTTACAGTTTATTCAGGATCTCCCCCAGTTTTTTAATCTCTTCTCCGTATCTGCTCCAATCTCCCTCTTTTTGGGCACGGATGGCGGCATCATAAGTCTCAGTTGCCTGTTTGGTGAGATTCTCTTGACTTGCGTTGGGCAGTATTATCGAAGGAACTGTTACCCATGGTGACTTAGCTTGCTGAGCGATATTGGTGCCAAAGAGTTTGGCTAGTCCCTGCTCCAACGTCTCTTCCATGACGATCCTATTTTCATAGGCGACAATGACGCGTTTGAGCTCGGGGATTTTGCCAGCATCTGCCTTGAGGTAGAGTGGTCGGACGTAGAGGAGTGATTCCTCGATGGGAATAGCAAGAAGGGATCCTTGGATGACTTGAGAGCCGCGTTGATCCCATAAAGAGATCTGTCGACTGACTTCTGCGTCTTGGTTGATCCGGCCGATGACTTGTTTTGGCCCGAACACTAATTTATCCTTGGGAAAACGATAGACGACCAGTTTGCCGTACTGCTCACCATCATTTCTGGCCACCATCCAGGCGGAAAGATTGTCTTTGGCCTTTGGGGTAAACGGTAGCATGAGGATGTATTCTTCTTTTTTCTCGCTTGGGAGCTTCATAATCATGTGGCGGGGCGTCATTGCGGGAACTTTGTCGCCAACCTGTTGTTCTCCCTCTTGGGCAATGGCCGGGATTTCCCAGAGATCTTCTTTGTTGTAAAATATCTGCGGATCATCCATATGATAGGTGGTGTACGCAGCCGTTTGTAAAGTAAAAATATCTTCCGGATACCTCAGGTGCGGTATGAGGCTTTGAGGCATATCGGAAAGCGGGCGGAAGATATTGGGGAACATTTTGGCGTAGGTTTTGATAATCGGGTCTTCGGAATCAGCTTGATACAAACTCACCGTTCCGTCATATGCGTCCACCACTGCTTTGACTGAGCTTCTGATGTAGTTAACGTTGCCACCATTTAAGGGTAATGGCTGGGAATATGGGTATCTATTAGTTGATGTGTATGCATCAACAATCCAATAGAGTTTGCCATTGGCAACGACTACATATGGGTCCCGGTCATACGTTAAAAACGGTGCAATTTTTGCCACTCTCTCTTTTATATTTCGGTTATAAAGAATACGGCTTTCACCGGTTACATCACTGGATAAAAGCATTTTGAGTGAACTAAAACGAACCGAGTAAAGGAACCTACGTAATAGGGAATTGAGTTCCACTCCGCCCTTTCCTACATAGGTGGTATACACATTTTCTTCCCCTTTAGGATAATTAAATTCTTTTGATTTGGTTTTAGTAATGACATAGTCGTTTAGAATCTCTCCATAGTAAATTTCCGGCCTGTCAACCTCAAGTTCTTTCACTTCTGATTTGGGCGGTAAATCTTTGACAAAAAGAACTGGCAAGCCTTCTGGAGTCACTTGGTTTACTGGCCCCGCAGCAACGCCGTAACCGTGAGTAAAAGTCAGCCGTTCATTAATCCACGCTTTGTTAGGGAGGCTGTCGGAAGCTAGCTCTCTTGGCGAAAGCATAATCTGTCGCACTTCTCCGTCTATGGTATAGCGGTCGTTATCCACGTTTGCAAATTCGTAATAGGTTCTGATTTCCTGGATTTGCGAAAAAGTCGAGAGAAGCGGTGTCCTATCCCACAACCTCACATTTTTAATAGTTAGATTATTGGCGGAAATGTCAGATGCAGTAATGGGCTTATCCGCGGCGATTTCTCGTTCTTCGATCTTGTCCAGCCCATATGCTTTGCGAGTGGCTTCAATATTATATTTAATAAATGGTGTTTCTTTCACTAGTTCGTTGGGAGCAACGACTAATTTTTGGAAAACGCTTGGGACAATGCCAGAAACTAATTTCACCACAATAATTAATGAGATCGCACCCATAAGTGGTGTGATGTTCCCGCTGACTCCATAAAATAATGCCAGAATGGCTGTAAGTCCGAAGATCACGACTGAAATTTTTATGATGGGGATCATAACGTTTGCATCGGTAAATGCCGCGCCAAATACCGGCCCGCTTTGAACGGTAAGGAGTTCAAAGAGTGAAAAATACGTGCCGATTGCCACAGTTGTAAAGAAAAGGCTGAGAAGAATTCCAATGTGGAGTCTGGCCTTTTGGTCGGAGCTTGTGTGTTTCGGTAATTTAATGGGAGGTCCACCAAGTTTTTTTGATAAATTGTTGAGATTAATTTTCCCCAACATTGTAGAAAAATTAAGACTCCCACGGAGAAGGTAGATGGCGCCACTAATAATAAGTGACAACAAAACAAGAATTCGTAGAAGACTTAGTCCCAGAGAGTAAACTGGAAGAGAAAACACGTAAAACGATAGATCACGACCAAACAGCGGATCGATTTGACCAAATGGGGTGGTGACCAGAAATTTCAAAACATCCTGCCAGCTGGCAGCTGCGACGAGGCCGATAAAAAAAGATACGCTTAAACAAAAAATAATTCCAAGTTTTTTTACAATACGATCATTCAGACTCAGGGGTTGACCAATCAAAGCTTCGGGGATAGTAGCCATCCAAGGAATCTTTGAACGCAATGCTAGAACTAGGTTAGTGAGAAGGAACGCGGCCGCAAAAAAACCAATGGCGAAACCTAAAACGACTTTAGTACCAAGTGACTTGATGAAGATTCCAGTAAAGCCAACTTCAGAAAACCACCACCAGTCAGTAATTAGCGTAATAATACTGGAGAAAAAAATGAAAAATGCAACTCCTATGCCTATAAATGCCCAAAAAAATATTTTAGTCATATTTACGATATATTAATTAACTAGCGTGAGTCCGGTGGGACTCGAACCCACGACGCACAGCTTAAAAGGCTGTCGCTCTAACCAACTGAGCTACGGACCCCAACGGCAATTATAACAGGCTTTTTTTAATTACGGTATACTTTTCATTATGCCAGAACTACCAGAAGTTGAAACTGTTAAACGTAGGCTTAAAGAAATCCTTCCGGGAAAGATAATTCAGTCAATTGAAGTTCTTCATAAAAGGAGCTTCGGGGGTAAAGAAAAAGATCTTTTTGGTCAAGAAATTCAAGATGTAAGCCGTAAGGCCAAGCTAATCAGAATTCATTTGCCCAGTAAGTTAAACCTACTTACTCATCTTAAAATGACGGGGCAGTTGATTTTTATTAATGATGATATCCGCGTGGGAGGAGGTCATCCCACAGCTGATTGGGTGAAAGATTTACCCAGTAGTCATACGCGCTTGATTTATAATTTTACAGATGGTTCAAAGCTCTATTTTAATGATCAGCGAATTTTTGGCTGGATGAGATTGATGAGCGATGAGCAAGTAGCCGCTGAATTTACTAAATATGGTCCTGATATTAATGAAGATGCACTCACGGCCGAGTATCTGCAAAAAAAATTTAGTAATCGTCGTATTCCCATTAAACAAGCTATTATGATGAATCAAATTATGGCAGGCTTAGGAAATATTTATGCCTGCGATGCTTTAAACATGGCCCAAATTTCCCCTTTTAGACCAGCTCAAAGTTTGAGCTTTGAAGAGTTAATAAAATTATTATCAGTTGCCAAACAAGTGATTCAAGAAGGCTTAGAGCATGGTGGGACAACCTATGATGGTAAATATGTCCATGTAGATGGGATGTCAGGATCGTACCAAGATATCATGAGAGTTTATGGACGTGAAAATGAGAAATGTCGGCAATGTGGAGGAAAGATTGTTAAAGCTAAAATCGGAGGCAGAGGGACGTTTTATTGTGAAAGTTGCCAGCGCTAGAGATAACTTTTGAGGGTATTGGCTGATTTTTCAAGCTTTTGTTTTTCTTCCCAACTGAGTTTGATTTCAATGATTTCTTCTACTCCACTTCGGCCAATTACACATGGGACGCTGAGAGCGACTCCATTTTGTTCATAATATTGATGAAGTGGTACAGAAACGGGAAAAATGGCTTTTTCATCACGCAGTATTGCTTCGACTAGTCTAGCTACTACACTAGCAATGCCATAGTAAGTTGAGCCTTTAGCCTCAATAATTTTGTAGGCTGCTTCTTGGGTTTTTTGGTAGGCAATCATGGCTTTTTCTGCTGAGAAGTTAGGAAAACTAATCAATGGTTGGCCTCCTACCGAAGCACTGGAAAGAGCAGGAAAAGAACTATCACCATGTTCCCCTAAGATATAGGCATGGATACTCTGTGGATTGACGTGGATAAATTCTGAGAGATGGAACCTAAATCTTGAGGTATCTAGGGTAGTTCCGGAGCCAAAAATTCTTCCCTTGGGCCAATTAGCCATGAGGTAAGCTTTGTAGGTAAGAATATCTACTGGATTGGCTATAAACAACAAAATAGCATTGGGGGCATAATTAATTATCTGGGGTAAAATTTTTTCTAAGATCGCTGTATTATTCTCAACCAAATCAAGCCTTGTTTCCCCTGGCTTTTGTGAGCTGCCAGCGGTGTAAATAATGACATCACTATCAGTGAGATCAGCAAAATCATCAGTGGCAATAATCTCGGCATGATCTAGAAAAGTCATCCCATGCTCTAAATCTAACTTTTCTCCTTTGATTTTGTCTAAAGATCGGTTATAGAGTACAAGCTCATTAGTGATACCTTGTAAAAGAATCGCATAGGCAGTAGTTATTCCCACACGACCACAACCTATGATGCTGACTTTATTATTATCGAATTGAGGTTTTTTCATGGGCAGTAATTTTATTAATAATACTTACCTATATTTATACATCTAAATGTGCCACTAAAGGTAGATGATCTGAGATATTTACTGGAGGGCAAGATTTTTTTAAAACTTTGATATTTGGGCTGATAAACATCATGTCAACAACTGCATCAGCAAAACCGGGATAATTTGTAAGATTTTTTTGTTTGAGATTAAAAGTTGTTTTAAGCTCGTCTTTAAAGACATTGGTTAGTTTTGCTTCAATATCTCTAATGGTTTGAGTTTGAGGCTGGATATTAAAATCACCGCCCAAGATTGTGTTTGGTTGATTTTTGATCTCTTGTAAAATAATATCGCGCATTTTTAAGCGACGTTTAGTATCAGCGGTTCCATCAAAATTAACCGGACCATGAATATTAAGTAATTTAATTTTCTTACTATTAACTTGGATAAAAGCAGTTTGTAATAACGCAGGAAAGTTTGAGAAATCTATTAATGAATCATGATCGTATGCACCATAAGGAACGTCGGGGTGAATTGTTTGTGATTCATTAAGAGGAAATTTTGAAATAATTAGTTGGCCGTTTTGGATATCTCCCTCTTTTTTTCTCGTATCAAGGTAGCTGGGAGCAAAGTTATAACTATGATTTGGGAAAAGCTTGGTTAACAGCGAAACTGTTCTGAATCTTTTTTCAATCTTGAGACTTTTTCCATCATAAGTTTCTTGAAGAAGCATGATGTCGGCCTGCTGATGAAGTAGAAACTGTGCGGCTTGATCAAATAATCGTCCTCCACCCCATAGATTGAGTGAAATTACCTTAATGGTCATGCGGCCATTATAATACTAAGGATGGAACTAGGACTAAAAGGTGATCCGCCAGCTGGTATTTTATTAATTGATAAGCCCACTGGCATGACAAGCCATGACGTAGTTGATAAAGTTCGTAAAAAAACTAGTGTTGTGAAAGTTGGTCATACTGGGACGTTGGATCCTTTAGCTACAGGAATATTAATAATTTTAGTGAGCAGAGAGTTTACCAAGCGCCAAAGCGAGTTTTTAAAACTTGATAAAGAATATGTTTGTATGGCGCGGTTGGGGATAGAAACTGACACTTATGATATAGAGGGGAAGGTGGTTGGGAGAGCCAAGCAGAAAAAGCTGGGGGAAATTGCAGAAAAAGATTTAGAAAATATTTTAAAAAATTTTAGAGGCAAAATTACTCAAACAGTTCCTCCTTACTCCGCGGTTAAAATTAAAGGTAAAAAACTGTATGACAAAGCTAGAGGGGGCGGGGTTGATCAGAGCGACCTCCCTCAAAGAAGAGTTGAGATCAAAGAGTTGGAGTTAATAGATTTTTACCAGGATGAAAAAACTCAGGCAGTGTATTGTTCTTTGCGAGTCAGTTGCGGCTCTGGGACATATATTAGATCTTTAGTTCATGACATTGGTCAAGTGCTGGGGGTGGGTGCTGTTGTCACTTCACTTCGGAGAACACGCATCGGCAAATATCAAGTTAAAGACGCTATGAGTTTACAAAGTTTCGTAACTTAGAGTCACGCTATATCGATAAATTTCGCTTCCAGGCTCAATCTGAGTTGGCTCTTTTGGTCCACCACCATCTAAAGCCATTTCTGCGCGCGCATAGATGGGCTGCGGATAGTTATTGCCATCAGACTCAGTAACATTCACTACTTTCCCCAGTTTAACTCCGGCTAATTTAGCTAATTCTTCAGCGCTAGCTTTGGCTTCGGCGATAGCTTTTTCTCGAGCCTCTTTCTTGAGCTCTTCTTGTCTTTTTTCACTTAGACTAAAACTGATTCCTCCGACTTGATTGGCTCCCAAGTCAGTAGCGGCATC
Organism: Patescibacteria group bacterium; assembly: GCA_018830045.1. Taxonomy (GTDB): domain Bacteria; phylum Patescibacteriota; class Microgenomatia; order UBA1400; family PJMF01; genus JABBGTR01. The sequence goes on from JAHJTF010000024.1 coordinate 37,719, forward strand.
AATCGCATGGTTTAGTTTTTCAAAATCAGTTATTTTAACTACGATTTGAGCATGAACTCTGTAGCCAGTGATGCTTCGCTCCAAGCTTTGGTAATCATATTCTGGGTTGACTTGATAGTTTTGAGTTTGAATATTTTCTTTATCAACTCCAAGTTTTTTTATGGCACTGGAAATTTCGTTAATAACTTCATTCGCTGCTGACTGAGCCTCAATTACGCTAGAGCGTTTGATATCAATACCTAAATAGATTTGGGCTTCATCGGGGATAGCGCTAATTTCACTATCTCCGGTGGAATTAAAGGTGGTTTGTTTTTGAGTTAAAGTTTGAGTAACTGAAATGGGCAGGGGTCCAGTAAATCTAGTGACTAAAATACTCGTGCCCACAACTACCGCACTCACAAAAAAAGCTTTAATAATAGTTTGAAGAATAAAGAGTTTATCCATAAACACAGCATATCATTTCTTATGCCGCAGTGCCAATAATATAAAGCTCTTTTTCTGCTCGAGTAACACCGGTATAAAGCCATCTGCGCCATTGTTCATCATCCATCTGTTTGAATCGTTCTTCAAATAGAATCACTCTGGGAGCCTGGCTGCCTTGGGCTTTATGTACTGTGAGAGCATAACCAAAATCAAACAAGTCAGCGTCTTTAATGAGCTGGCGTTCTCCTTTGGTGTAGTTTTTTGGTTGAATGGCTCCGAATTGATGTTTATAAAGATTGCCTTGATATTTTTGATTTTGATCCAGGTTAATTTCTGCATAAAAAAAGTTTTCGTCAACGGAATCTAGATGAGCAATAGTACCCAGCATGCCATTGTAAATATGTTTAGTGTGATTGTTTCTCAGGCAAATTACCCTGTCACCCACCATCGGTCCGGGGGTTGGCTCAAAAAATTTATGTTGGCGAATAAAATCATTGATTTTAACTCGAGTGTGATTATAGCCAGTTAGAATCATGGTTTGATTACTCTGCTCTTTTAACAGTTGTTGGACTTTTTCTTGAGTGTCTATCTCTTGCTGGTCGAGTTTTTCAATATGTGGTCCAAACTTGCCTATGGGAATTTTGCCAGTTTTTCTGGCTTGAATAGAGAGTTTAATGATTGGATTGTCAGCTGCCTGGCGATGAATTATTTCTAGTTTAATGTTTGGTTTTTCCATGAGGCTAAATTTTCCTTCAATTGGAGGAAGTTGGCCATGATCGCCGATGGCAATAATGGGAATGTTAAAAGAGAGTAAATCCTGCCAAATGTCAAAGTTAACCATGGAGGCTTCATCAACAATGATGAGTTTAACATCTAGTTTTTTCTTTTTGTTCCACCCAATAATATTGTTTTTTTCATTGATTAACGGGGCGTAAATTAGTGAGTGAATGGTGCCGATGAAATCTTGGCTAAAACTAGCCAAATGCTGTATAAGGGTTGTTTTTAAAACTCGAACTGCCTTACCGGTATAACTGACTAAAGCAATTTTTAATTTTGGGTTTTTTTTATTTAAGATTTGGCGCAGTAAGGCAGTGAGAGTTGTTTTACCAGTTCCAGCATAGCCGCCAAGCGTGAAATAGTTTGGCGTGCGATTGGGTGTTTTTAGCCAGGTGATAATTGACTCTAAAGCTTGTTTTTGATCAGCCGATAGTTGCACCCTCGCAGTATAACTTAAAACCGAAGCAGTTTTTATTTCAATCTATGCTATAATAATTAATAGTTTGTGAACATTTTGTTGGAAGATTATATTGATTAAATTCTCTAAATTTTTTTTAACAGTTCATTAACTGAGTATTAAATAAACTCAGCATTTACTGAGTTAAAGGAGTAGGGACATTATGAATGATACCCCTCAAGAAGACCCAACAAAGTTATTTGTGGGCAATTTACCTTGGAGCATGACCGAGGAAGGTATTAGTGAGATTTTCTCCAAGTATGGGGAGATAGTTGATGTTCACCTAGTGACAGACCAACAAAGTGGTCGTTCACGCGGTATTGCTTTTGTAAGATACGGTACGGCAGAAGAAGCCGCCAATGCTATCAAAGGCGAAAATGAAACAGAAATTGAAGGCCGAGCTCTTCGAGTCAATGTAGCTCGTCCTCGTCAACCTCGAGAAAATCGTGGCGGCAGCGGCGGTTACCGTGGTGGTAGCAGCAGTGGCAGTCGAGGTGGATATGGCGGAGGCAATCGCGGTGGCTACGGCAACCGAGGTGGTCAATATTAAATCATAAAAAAAGATTTATTAAAAAAAAGAGCCAGTAATGGCTCTTTTTTTGTTTGAAGTTTATTTTTGCTTTCTTCTCTTATAAGCTGGGATCTGATCAAATTGTTCTCGTGTAATTCCCTGCTTACTACAGTATTCTGCTATGGCTTCTTCTCCTGATGAAAAATCGGGCATGTTAACTCCAGGTATGGGTATTGAGGGATCAACTCTTCGATCTGATTGATCCATTCGATCTGCTATTTGTTGAGCTCTCATGCGTTGAAAAAATTCTCCGTCTATCATAATTTTTTTCTTTTCTGCTAAATTACCTCCAGTAATTTTTTCATTTCCATTGTTGCTACACACATAACTTTATCAGCTCCACCATAATAAAGGTAAACCAAACCATCTTTTTCAACAGCACCGCAAGAGAAAACCACATTATCGACAATACCTTTTTTTTCAAACTCCATTTGAGGCTCTAAAATTGGATATTTAGTGCGATATAAAACATGGAAAGGATCATTCAAATCAAGAATCATGTAGCCCAACCGATAATTTTGATCAAA
>JAHJTF010000025.1 GCA_018830045.1 Patescibacteria group bacterium
AAGAATAGGGGCAATAACAAGTCCTTCACTGTCAGAAAAATTGGTGCTGATGACATTGGGGTAGAAAAAATCTTTCCAGTTCAATTACCTTCAATCATAAAAATTAAAGTCAAACGACGAGGACAAGTGCATCGCGCTAAGTTATACTACTTGCGTGAACGTATCGGTAAACAAGCCACTCGTGTTAAAGAAAAAAATTCTCAGTCAAAAACAGCAAAGTCAACATAATTTCTCTTTAGGTAAATTTGGTGAAGATAAGGCAGCGTGTTTCTTAAGAAGTAACAACTATCAAATATTAGATACAAATATCTGCCATGGATCAAAAGAAGTTGACATTGTTGCATTAGACCAAGAGTCAAATGAGCTAGTGTTCGTGGAAGTTAAAACCAGAAACAAAGGATTCTACGGCGATCCGAGTCAAGCAGTAAATAAAGAAAAAATACGCTCAATGCAGTATGTAGGGGCAATATATAGAAGAAATAATTACCTAGAACTAGATTATAGATTTGACATCATCACCCTGGTATCTGGTAAAATACATCATTACCAAAATGTGACATGGTAAAAGCTTTTTAACAGGCCCCATCGTCTATCGGCTAGGACACCAGGTTTTCATCCTGGTAAGCAGGGTTCGATTCCCTGTGGGGTCACAAATATTTAACTCAAGAGCGCACATTGGATTCATGATTGTGGAATACTTATATAAAGGCTACAATTAATTTATTGTTAATAACTACTAATCACTACTCAGGCAGTTTTATCTGTTTTAATAGCCATGCCCAATCATATAAGCAATTCTTTTGCTAATATAAAGAAAACTATTTTTAAAGCCCTGGGAGTTAAAGTAAACCAACCTCGCTCTGAGCCAACTAGGCCTAAAGAAAACAAGCAGGAGCTAAACCAGTTATTTGAACAAATTTTAATTAAAAAATTAAGTGACACAAAGATTGAAGCGACCACCCTGCAAGTAGAGAACTTTTTTATCACCCAAGAGGGTGTTCAAGTTTTTTTTCATTGTGTTGAAAATGGGCAGACTAAAGTTTATTTGCATTTGTTAGAGTTAGCTCAACTCACTCATGCTTTATGGGAAAAACCTAAACTTATCACTACTGTTGGTGAGATAGGGGAAGGCTGGCAATTTCAACAATTAACTCAAACTGATAATCAGTATTTGGCTATCTGGTATTCCTCATTCCTAGGTAGCAAGGAAATTAAGTATCCTCAATACTTAATTAAAAATGAGATTAAACTTAAGCACGAACCTCAGGTTTTATTCAAGCACATAGCTAACCCGATGCTTAGACCCAATACCGCCAACTCCTGGGAAGCATTTTGTACTTTTAATTCAGCGGCAATATATGCGGCGGATAAAGTCCACTTATTATATCGAGCCCAAGGACATGATTACGTTTCTCAAATTGGTTACGCTTGTAGTGATGACGGTCTCACTATCAGCCAACGCCTGGATCGGCCGGCTTATCGTCCTAATCAAAGATTTGAGGGTGTAACTATGCCTTTAGGCAATCCCAAAAATAGCTTTGTTTCTGGCGGTGGCTGTGGTGGTTGCGAGGATCCTCGTGCCACAATTATTGACGATCGTGTTTATATGACTTATGTGGCCTATGATGGTTGGAATCCACCCCGCATTGCTTTAACTTCAATCGCTTTATCAGATTTTCTAGACCACAACTTCTTGTGGGAAAAACCAGTTCTAATTTCTAAGCCCAATGTGATTGACAAAAGTGCTGTTATTTTTCCAGAGAAAATTAATGGCAAATATGTCATCATGCACCGCATTTTCCCTGATATCTTAATTGATTTTGTGGATAATTTAAATTTTGATGGCTATACCTATCTTAATGGTGAGTATAAAATTTCTCCGCGCTCCAGGCAGTGGTGGGACAGCCGTAAAATTGGCGCTGGTGCTCCGCCTTTAAAAACTAAGGATGGATGGTTGTTAATTTACCAAGCAGTTGATGATAAAGATGCCAGTGAGTATAAAGTTGGAGCTATGTTACTTGACCTAAATGATCCCACCAAGGTGTTGTACCGCTCCGCTAGACCAATTCTTGAACCGCGTGAAGAGTATGAAAAGTATGGTTTTAAGGCTGGCGTAGTTTATCCTTGCGGAGCTGTGATTAAAGACAACACCTTATTTGTTTACTATGGCGGAGCTGATTCATATGTCTGCGTAGCAACTGCACCTCTGGAGCAATTTTTAGATAATCTTAAAACCACTGGACTTACTCGCCTGGAACCTAGTATGCTGGGTATAAATTATGACCAATAATATTACCGTCACTCGCTCTCCACATAACCCTTTACTTAGACCCAATCCAGAATTGTTATGGGAAGCAGTGGCGGCATTTAATCCCTCAGTTTTGGTTGAGAACAACCAGTATCACATGGTTTATCGGGCTTTATCAGCTCAACAAAATTATGAAGAACAAGTTTTAAATTTATCAACCATTGGCTTAACTACTAGCGCCAATGAAGCCGAGTTTAACTCAAGCCCTCACCGACAACTTATTATTCCTAGTGAAACTTTTGATCACTATGGCTGTGAAGACCCACGTCTAACTAAAATTGATGGTGAATATTTTATCTGCTATACCGGCTTATCTGCTTGGCCACCAGATGCCGAGAGCATTAAAGTAGCTGTAGCGCTTAGTGATGATCTCAAAACCATTAAGGAAAAACATTTAGTGACACCATTTAATGCCAAAGCCATGGCTTTATTTCCAGAAAAGATTAATGGCCAATATGTGGCTATTCTCACTGTTAATACTGATCAACCACCAGCCCAAATTGCCATTGTCAGGTTTGATCATAAAGAACAAATCTGGGATCCAGATTTTTGGCACAAGTGGCATCTTCATCTAGAAGAACATATCTTATTCTTACCTCGTTTCAATACAGATCATGTAGAAGTCGGGGCAGTGCCAGTCAAAACTAGTGAGGGTTGGATTTTAGTTTATTCCCATATTCAGAATTATTTGCAACCAGAAAAAAGAATTTTTGGCATTGAAGCCGTATTGCTAGATTTAGTTAACCCGCAAAAAATCATTGGTCGCACAACTGAACCTTTATTGCAACCAGCCTTAAAATATGAACTAGAAGGCATGATTGAGAATGTTATTTTTCCCTCTGGAGCAGCCATTGTTGATGATGAGTTTAAAATTTATTACGGAGCCGCTGATACTGTGGGCGCAGAGGCGAGTGTCAAGCTAAATGTTTTTTTAAGTCTACTGAAAAATAGCGACGCTGGAGAAGTACTTAAGTTTCACAAATTTCGAGACAATCCTATCCTAACCCCGCGCGAAGATCAACCATGGCAAGCTCAGGCTGTGTTTAATAGTGCTGCGCTTTATGAAAATGATCAGTTTTACTTGCTCTTTAGAGCTATGTCGTGGGATAACACCTCCACCATTGGTTGCGCTGTGAGTGATGATGGGTTTAATTTTGCTCAGCTAACTCACGGTCCTATTTACGTGCCACGGATGGAATTTGAAAGTAAAAGTAGACCTAATGACTTTTCAGGCTGTGAGGATCCACGCCTAACAAAATTTGGTGATCATATTTATATGTTTTACACCGCCTATGATGGCCAACATCCACCTCGAGTGGCACTTACCTCAATTAAAGAATCAGATTTTTGGGCTCACAATTGGTTGTGGGAGGAACCGGTCTTGATTTCTGATTCACAAGTAGATAATAAAAACGCCTGTTTATTTCCTGACAAAATTAATGATAAATTTGTCATCTTACACCGTACCGCAGGTCACGAAATTGCCATTGATTTTATCAATGAACTCTCAGATCTTAAGGAAAATTGTTCGCTAGAAAAAGAAGCGGCCATTGGTCCAAGAACCAATGAGTGGGATAGTTCTAAAATTGGCATTGCTGGTCCACCTCTTAAGACGGAGAAGGGGTGGCTATTAATTTACCACGGAGTGAGTAAGTTTGATCAAAATTATCGGTTGGGCTACATGATTCTTGATTTGAATGATCCTTTCCATGTTTTATATCGCACTAAATATCCAATTTTAGAGCCTCAAATGGAGTTTGAGAAAAAAGGTATTGTCGATAATGTGGTTTTCTCTTGCGGTGCTGTTGAAAAAGATGGTTTGGTTTACCTTTATTATGGTGGTGCTGACAAAGTTATGTGTGTAGCAACAATGGAAATGA
>JAHJTF010000006.1 GCA_018830045.1 Patescibacteria group bacterium
CATCCTGACACTCAACATCTGCCAGCAATTTTTAGAGCGGCGATTACCCACTATCAATTAGTTCACATTCATCCTTTTATTGAAGGCAATGGCCGAACAGCCAGAGCTCTGGCCACTTTAGTTTTATATACCACAGGCTATGATTTCAAACGCTTTTTTTCATTAGAGCAGTATTTAGATAAAGACGTGCAAGCTTACTATGATGCTCTGCTGTCAGTCCAGCAGAACCAAGAGCGAGACATGACTTATTGGTTAGAGTATTTCTGTTATGGTTTGGCTATAGAAATTGAGCGAGTTAAAGATCAGGTGCTTCGTTTGTCTAAAGACCTGAGGCTAAAAAAAGAACTTGGTCAGCAAGTGGCTTTGTCTGAGCGCCAGATCATTGTTTTAGAATTACTCCAAAACCAGGGCCAAATTACTTCTCAGGATGCACAAAAATCTTTGCCCAATATATCAGTGGATACAATTTTAAGAGACATGAAAGATTTAATTGAGAAAAAAGTGATTGAAAAACACGGTGTTACCAAGGGCGTGTCTTATAGTTTGAAAGAGTGAAGATGACTTTTGCTAATTTTTCTAAAGCTCTAGAACAACTGGAACAAACTCCTTCTCGCTTGGAGATGACAGAGCAATTAGCGCAGTTATATCAACAGTTGGACACAGGTGAGATTGGAGCGGCAATTTATCTCATGCAGGGTCGGCTTGTTCCGCAGTATGAGTCACTGGAGTTTAATTTATCTACTAAAATGATTCAGCGGGCCTTGGCGCGATTAATGGAGCGCCATCAAGAAGCTGACAATAGTGCAACCACCCAATCCAATTTTTTTGGGGAAGAAAATAATAATCAGTTTCTGAGCATTGTCCAGCAAAAAACCAAAAAATTAGGCGATTTGGGCCTCGCAACGGCAGAGATTCTTCAAGAATTGTGGCTTAATTCTGGCGGGCTTAATTCTAGTCCTAGCCCAATGCTTCAAATCACTGAAGTTTTCTTTGCGCTTAAAAAAATTGCCAGCGATGAGGGTCAGGGCTCACAAGATCGTAAAGTTTTAGAGTTAGCTAAACTCTTAGAACAAGTTGATCCGCTCTCTGCTTGTTACATTACGCGCATTATTCTGGGTAAAGTGCGCTTAGGATTCTCAACCATGACGCTTTTAGATGCGCTATCATGGTCAGCTTATGGCAATAAATCAGATCGAGATCAGCTCGAAAGAGCTTACAATAAACAAGCTGACGTTGGTAATTTAGCGCGAGTTTATTTAGCCGCCGTATCAGTGGCTGATAAAAAACAGGCCTTAGATGCTTACTCAGTTAGAAATGGTGTTCCTGTAGTTCCAATCTTGGCACAACGTTTGCATACTACTGCAGAAGTAATTAAAAAAATGGGACAAGTATTGGTAGAGCCTAAATATGATGGCTTACGTGTCCAAATCCATTTTCAGCAAAATCAGCCAACCAAGGTTTATACTCGTAATTTAGATGATGTCTCTTATATGTTTCCAGAGCTAAAAACAATTGAAGAGGCGTTATCTTGTCAGAGTTGTATTTTAGATGGTGAAGCTATTGGTTATGATCCCCAGAGTGGAAATCTATTAGCTTTTCAACAAACCATTACCCGCAGACGAAAACATGGGGTAGATGATCAAGCAATGGTGGTGCCACTGCGCTTTTATGTGTTTGATATTTTAGAAATTAATGGTCAACCTTTAATTGATCAGCCATTGATTGAGCGTAAAAAAAGATTGGCAGAAATTTTGTCTGAAAATCAAGCTTTCAAAACCACTCCTTATATTACTAGTTCTGATGCTGATGAAATTCGTCGGTTTCATCACCAACAGCTTGAGCAGGGTTTAGAAGGAGCCATTTTTAAGAAAGTTGACGCGCTCTATCGTGGGGGGCGTAAGGGTTGGCGGTGGGTGAAGATGAAAGAGGCAGAGGGAGAACAAGGTAAATTAAGCGATACTTTAGATTGTATTCTCATGGGTTATTACTTGGGTAAGGGTAAAAGGTCTGGTTTTGGGATTGGCGCCGTCTTGGTTGGTGTGAGGGATCCTAAAGAAGATATGATTAAAACCATTACTAAAATTGGCACAGGCTTAACAGATCAGCAGTTTAAAGAAATGAAAGTTAGAGCAGATGAAGCAGCTACAGCTCAAAAACCCAAAAACTACGTTATCCCCAAGGGCTTAGTTCCTGATGTTTGGGTAGCTCCGCAAGTAGTAATTGAAGTGGCCGCAGATGAGATCACTACTTCTCCCACTCATACCGCTGGCGTGGCGCTGCGCTTTCCCCGCCTTGTTGCTTTTAGAGACGACAAAACTTGGGAGGAAGCCACCACTCTGGAGGAAGTTAAACAGATTGGGATCATCGGGATCAGTAAACTTACAGCGGAATAAAATATGAAAAACACCAAAAACAGTCCAGTTATTTCAGTAGTAATTCCAGCCTACAATGAAGAAAAATTGATTGAGAAATGTCTTGTGGCTTTAAAAAAACAAGATGCTAAGTTTTCCTATGAAATTATTGTCGTCAATGGTCCTTCCATTGACCAAACCCGGGCGATAGCACAAGAGTATGCTGATGTGGTGGTTGATCAGACTGGCATTGGGATTGGCCAAGCCAGAAACCAGGGTTGCAAGCTTGCGCAAGGAGAAATTTTAGCGATGACTGACGCCGATGTCTTTGCTCCACCTAACTGGTTGACTAGAATTTACGATTTTTTTAGAGAGAATAAATATGTAATTGCTCTTGCTGGTCCATATAATTTTATTGATGCTGATACATTAAACAGGGCTTCTAGAATTGTTCGGCCAATTGCCAAAGAGATCCACAAAGCTATTACTGGCACTATTCCATTTAGTGGTACGAATATGGCTATCCGCAAAGATGCTTATTTTATGGCTGGAGAGTTTGATCCTGAGATAACTGGTCTAGAAGATATTGAGCTAGGCATGAGATTAGCCAAAGTTGGTAAGTCAGTTTACTTAGAAAATTTAGTAGTAAAAACGACCGACCGCAGATTTAAACATCCGACCAGGCATTTTATGACCACATTACTGCCTGCTTATATCAAGCGAACTGTTTTTAAAACAAAAGACGATAAGGCTATCTGGAAGCCAGTGCAAGTTTCTAAATAAGTTGCTTCTAAATAAGTTGCTTTTAAATAAGTTCAGCTACTAATTTTTGTAATTTTTCTTTTGCCTGCTGATTAGATTTTTTAAGTTTTAAAACGTTATTTTCAAATCCCTTTAATTTTCTTGGGTTTGCAATAATTTTTTTAAGCACGCTTTGAGCCCTGAGAAGATTTTCTTCAACATAGCCCAAACCGTATTCGCGGATAATCTTGAGGTTGCCATCTTCTTGTCCTGAGATATGAGTGATGGCAAAAAATGGTGTTTGGGTGGCTATAGACTCAAACAACATATTAGGTCCTGCCTTGCCAATCACTAAATCAGCGGCCTGCATATAATGATGTATTTTGGGTGTAAATTGAATTGGGATTAAAGAATTGAGTTGGTTACTTTTGTTAATTATTTTTTGCAGCGCCTTGGTGCTTTGATAGAGAGCTTGATTGTTGCCACAAGCCACTATCACCTGAATCGGCTGTTTGGAAAAAATGAGTATGGGCAGAACTTTTATAATAAGAGCTGTGCCCTCAGATCCAGAGGCAACTAGAAAAGTTAGCCTATCTAGATCTAAACCTAGCTTTTTTCTGACCTGTTTTTTATTATATGTTTCTTGGAAACTTGGTCTGACAAACCAGCCCATACTTTGATAAATAGCATTGGGGTAGATTTTTTTACAGTTTTTTTCTAGGGTTTGGTCAAAAGTAATATTGACCTTAGCTTGATTGGCAATAGTTGCGGGATGAGGAGTGCCGGGATCAGCCAGGATGTTAATAAAGGGAACTTGAGTTAAAGCCTGTAAGCGCTCTAGATTAGAGTTGTACATAAAGTAAGTGTTGAGTAGTAGATTGGGTCGATATTTTTGAAAAAAATCTTCTATTTTTTTCTGATAACGTAAGCGAAATATTTTGTGTTGAGCATCAAGGCTATTTTCATGGCTGGATAACTTAAAGGGGACTTGGAATAAGCTGGGAAAATATTGATAAAAAGGGAGATATATTTTTGCTAGTGGATCTTCATTAAAAAATATTTCAATTTTGTAATCTAAACTCAAGCTAGCCTTAATGGCCTCTGCCATGCTTTGGTGTCCTTCATTAGTAGTGAAAATTCCAATGACTTTTTTTGGCATGGGTCTCATTATACCTGTAAGTTGCTGTTAGAATAGAAACATGAAGTTCATTGTTGGTTTGGGTAATCCGGGCAATAAATATCAACATGCTCGGCACAATATTGGTTTTATGGTGATAGATCAGCTAGCAGCTGGCCAAAGTTTCTCTGTGAGTGGTAGGGGCCAGTTAGAGTATCTGTGGACAGAGTTTGACCAAGAAAAAGTAGAGTTGATCAAGCCCCAAACATTTATGAACAAATCTGGATTAGCTCTTAGCTATGTCAAAAAGAAACATCCTACGCTCACCGGGGGAAATTTATTTGTCATTCATGATGATCTAGACTTAGAAATTGGCAATTTTAAGTTTCAGTTTGGCAGAGGCCCTAAACAACACAATGGTCTAACGTCAATTTATCAGCATTGGGGCACTGATCAATTCTGGCACGTGCGCCTTGGGGTGGATGGACGAAGAGGTGATCGCACCATTCCCCCAGACAAATACGTTTTAGGCTCTTTTATGCCTGATGAAAGATCAACCATTGGACAAGTCATTGATCAAGTAGCGAAGGAACTCAAGCAGCGTTTAACTTAATATCTGCCTTAATAATGCCCTAATATATGCCCCGAACTCGCGAATATCATCTCCATCTGCCCTATTTCCATGTCGATACTTCTAAAAACATGAGCTTGCTTTATGGAGTTAGGATTACTAGAGATTTAGTGATGAAATTAGCGATGTTCTTTTTCCCAATTTATCTTTATATACATGGGACTTCAGACTCATTTTGGCAGTTTTTGCCCGGCAGTGAACTCCAGAGAGGAGTGTCATTATTAGTTTTGTTTTATTTGATTCATCGCTTAACAGTCTTATTTACCGGCATAGGTATTGGTAAGATCACCACTAAAATTGGCTATGTGAAAGCAATTTCAATTGGTTTTAGTTTATTTGCGCTGTTTTTATCTTTGCTATATATGAACCATAACCCGGGCTGGATTTTACTATTAGCCGCTTTTATCAATGGTTTAGAAACTAATTTTTTTTGGAATAGTTATTTTACATTGATGTCGAAATTTGCTTTAAACAAACACGTGGGGCAAGATCTGGGATTATTACAATTTTTTCTTCAGATAGCTCAAGCGATTGCTCCGGCCCTAGGAGGTTTATTGATAGTCTCATTTGGGTTTCCTTCTTTATTTATGGTGGGTTTAGTTGGAGTTTTAATAGCTTTGATTTTTGTTTTACAGCTAGATTTGAAAAAAGAACACGATGTTGTAAGCTGGGGAGAATTTTTAAGCTGGACTAAAGAAGGCACTTTTTTACGGTTGTCTTTAGCTTATGCAGGACAGTATCTCAATAATGCCACGCTGGTTTTATGGCCACTTTATATTTTTTTGATTTTGGGTTCTATAGATCGCGTGGGAATTTTATATACGCTATCGCTATTTTTAGCGATGATACTGAGCTTTGCAGTCGGCTTTTATGTTGATCATCGCAAGAACAAAAAACCTTTCTATTTATCCGGTAGTCTGTTGTCGTTATTATGGCTTTTGCGTGTTCAAGTGGTTTCTTTTTGGCAGATTGCCATGATTGATACTATTGATAAAATCACGGCCAATTTTCATTGGTTGTTTTTTGATTCAATTTCAATGAAAAGAGGCCAGGGTGGCCAGGCTTTTTCTTACTTTGTTTATCGTGAATTAATCACAAGCTTAGCGGCCATACTGTTTTGGTTAATTGTTGGGGGATTATTTTTGTTCTTATCGCAACCCTGGTTGGCCCTATTTGTCTTAGCTGCCGTTGGAGTGATGTTTAGTTTATTAATTAAAGAACATCATAAGCCATGAGCAAAATTAATGACCCTCAGGATCAGAAGAAAAAACAGGGTTTTTGGTCTTTGGGCTCGTTGTTTGACAACTATCAAGTGGGTAGTCCGGGGAAATACATTAGTCGTGAGTTTCAGGATTTTGGATATCGTTTGGCAGCCGAGCTGGATGACTTAGAACACAAGAGTTTATATATTAAGCTGGCTAAAAATGAAGACCGAGGGTTACTAGAAGCCGCTAGAAGTTTTGTGATTGATGCTGATCATGCACGTAGCAAACCTCGGCTATTTATGTGGAAATTACAACAGCTTAAAGCGGGAAAAGGTCCATAATTAAGATAAAATATCTATCATGAATCGATCAACTTTAATTTTTATAATTTTCTTGGGTTTGCTGGCTAGTTTATTGGGCTATAATTATTTTTTTCATCCCTTTGCAGATCGCAGCGCAACTGATCGGTCTCAAATCATAGGAACCAATGAGCTCGCACCTTCGCCCTCACCTGAATTATTGATGCAACTCACGGCTCGTGAACAAATTGTCCAATTAGTGGCTTTTCCTTATTTAATTTCGGCCATAGAAAGCATCCAGCCAGCAGAGAGCACCCAACCAGCAGAAAGCACCCAGTCAGCAGACAGCACCCAACCAGCAGAGAGTACCCAGTCAGCTAGTTTAGATTGGATAAAAACAAATCAACCAGCCGTGGTGGTATTGTTTGGGGAAAAAATTTCTACCCCCTCAGCCTTAATGAGTGTAAATAAAATTAACTCAGCTTATCCTGAGAATACTCGCCCTTTAATCGGAGTTGATCATGAAGGCGGATCAGTCCAGCGCTTATCCGGAGCTGGTTTCACTCGTTTGCCTAACTGGCAAACACTTTGTGCCAGCAGTGCCTTGCCCCGTCAGGAATTGTTAAAAAAATCAGCGCAGGAATTAGCAGGAATTGGAGTGAATATAATTTTTGCGCCTGTGATTGATGTGGCGAGTCAAAGTGCTGTCTTGGGCAACCGAGTTTGTTCCGCTAGGGCAGAGACAGTTGTTAGTCGAGCCACAGAGCTGATTGATATTTTTCATAATAACCAGATACTCCCTGTAATTAAACACTTCCCCGGGATTGGCGGGGTTGAGGTTGATTTACATCATAATTTTGCTACAGCCAAACTTGTCCCAGATGATATTTTAGTTTTCAAAGAACTACTAGCTACTTATCCTAATTTAGGTGTGATGTCGACGCATGTGGGGGTTAAAGGCCTTTATGAAGATGTGCCTTGTTCATTAAATCCGGATTGTATGGGTGATTTGCGTGATTTTTTTCCGGAGGCTTTGGTTTTTAGTGATGCTCTAGATATGGATTCGGCTGGATATAGAAAAGACGCAGAAGAACTTATAAGCTTTTCACAAAGAGCAATCAATGCTCTTTTGGCTGGCAATGATGTGCTGATTTTTGGTCCTAAGGTGACGCCGGCGGAAATTGAAGAGATAGTTGCAGAATTAGTCAGAGTTTATGAAGTAAATCCGCAGCTGCAAGATCGAGTTCAAAGCAGTTTAGCAAAATTATGGCTGTATAAAAAATCACTCCAGCCATGATTCATCTTTATGGTTTTATTTTAGGTTTAGCCATCGCAATCGGCATTCATCTCGTTACGCTTCAAGCAAAAAGACAAACAATCAATATTCCTGGTTTAAGCAATTTGGTGTGGGTGGGATTATTGGGTGGAATTTTGGGAGCTAGGATTTATCACGTTATCACTGACTATAATTTATATCAGCATGCATTTTGGGATATTTTTAAAATTTGGCAGGGGGGTTTAAGCATCATTGGGGCAATTATGGGTGGGATGATCGCAATTTGGAGTTGGACAAAAATTAATCA